>NZ_JBHVPD010000020.1:0-104367 GCF_042887525.1 Kitasatospora sp. NPDC057936 | reverse complement strand
CCCGCCGGCCCCGGCCGTTCCGCCGTTTCCGCTCACACCGGTCACACGCTCACACCAGGAGCTTGTCCTTGGCCCGCTGGTACTCCTCGGCGGAGATGAGGCCCTTGTCCTTCAGGTCCGCCAGCGTCGCCAGGTCGTCGACGTGGCTGCGCCCGGCGCCGTCCGCCGTGGCCCCGGAGGTCCCGGCCGCGTCCCGGATGTACGCCTGGACGGCTGCCTCGGCCTGCTGTGCCTGGGCGACGTCCCGTTTCCCCATGCCCTCGCCGCGCGCGATCAGGTAGGCGAGCACGCCGATCAGCGGCAGGATGATCACCAGGACCAGCCAGCCGGCCTTGCCCCAGCCGCTCAGGTCGTGGCTGCGGAAGATGTCCGTGATGATCTTGAACAGCAGGAAGAACCAGAGCACCCAGAGGAACAGCTCCAGCATCGTCCAGAAGATGTTGAGCACCGGGTAGTCCACGGCCAGCGAGGCGGCCAACGAAGAGGTGTCCATGGCCGAGTCATATCATCGCAAAACGGACGGTGCGCACTGCTGCTGGGCCGTTCCGGTGATCTTCGCCCGGGGTGGGAATACCGCTGCGGGACGCGGTCTCAGCCGAGCCCCGCCCGCCGCCGCAGCTCCACCGCGAGCCCGATCAGCTCGCCCCACCAGGCCTCGTGCGAGTCCACCAGGAGCCGCTGCGCCTCGGCCGCCGGCAGTGCGCGGACCTCGACGACCTGCTCGCCGTCCGAGGGGTTGGTCGGCGCGGAGTCCAGCGCGACCTCCGCCCAGCCCCACAGCCACGCCTTCTCCGGGTGCGGCTGCCAGGGCCGGTAGGGCGTCGGGTCGTCCGTGCGGCAGCGGTGCGCGCCGAGCCAGGCCGGCTCGCCGAGCAGCCGGGCGCCCGCCTCCTCCCTGAGCTCGCGCCGCAGGCAGTCGGCGACGGTCTCGTCCTGTTCGCGCGTGCCGCCGGGCAGGAACCAGTGGTCCCGGTCGTCCCGGCAGAGCACCACGCCGCCGTCCGCGAAGCCCACCAGGTGGATGTTGGTCACCAGGCCGTCCGGCGGCAGCTCGGTCGAGAACTGCGCGTCGTACCTCCCCCAGGCCCAGTACTGCGGCGCGTGCAACGCGGGGAAGAGCGCGGCGAGTTCGGCGGCTCTGGCGGAGGGGGCGGTGTCGGTGCGGTCCGTGGTATCGGTCATTCGGTGATCGTAGTGCCGGCCGGGAAACGGCGGGGGACACCGGGGTGGACGCGAGAGAGGTCGGCGGTGGCGATGGCGCGCGGCCGCCGGGGCTGCGCGACGCCGCGCGGCGCGGACACCCAACTCCCCAGCGAGATCTCGGCGGTGATGCCGGGACCGAAGCCGGCGATCAGCCCGTGGGTGCCGTCGGCCGCGCCGCCGTCGGCGAACAGCCGGGCGAGGGCGTCGAAGACGACGGCGCTCGCGATGTTGCCGCGCTCGGTCAGCGTGGCCCGGCTGTAACGGAACATCGCCGGTTCGAGGTTGAGGAAGTGGCACAGGTCGTCGAGGATGCGCGGGCCCCCGGCGTGGACGATGTAGAAGCCGAGCCCCGACACGTCCCAGCCGTGCTCGCCGGCCAGGCCGCGCAGGGCGGGTGCGAGCATCTCCATCGTGCCGGGCACGCGCCGGTCGAGCTGGAAGTGGAAGCCGGTGTCCCTGACCCCGTAGGAGATCCAGTTCTCGGTGTCCGGGACGAGGTGCGAGCCGTTGCGCTCGACCGACACCCCGGTGCCGCCGTGCCCGCGCATCACCACGGCGGCGACGGCGTCCCCGAAGAGGCCGTTGGAGAGCAGCGAGCCGACGCCGAGGTCGGTCGGCTGGTAGCACAACGAGCAGAACTCGCAGGCGACGATGAGCACGTTGGCGCCCGGGTAGGCGCGGCAGAAGTCGTGCGCGCGGTTGACGGCGGCGCCGCCGGCCGCGCAGCCGAGCTGGGCGATCGGCATCTGGCGGGTGTCCGGGCGCAGGCCCATGGTGTTGATGAGCCAGGCGGTCATCGACGGCATCATGAAGCCGGTGCACGACACGTAGATCAGGAGGTCGATGTCCTGGGCGCCCAACTGGGCGTTGCGCAGGGCCGCTTCGACCACCTCGGGGACGCGGCGCTTGGCCTCCCGCTCGTAGACGGCGTTGCGGGCGGTGAAGCCGGGGTGGCGCAGGGTCTGCTCGATGGGCTGGACCAGGTGCCGGGTCCGCACGCCGGTGTTCTCGATCAGCCGTAGCGCGAGGCCGAGTTGGGGGTGGCCGGCGTGCATCGCGCGGGCCAGGTCGAGGGTCTCGTCGAGGGTGATGACGTGCTCGGGCACGGCGATGGCGGGGCGGCAGAGTGTTGCCATGGGTACGCGGTCTCCCCTGGGTGGCCCGTGGGTGGGCCGACGGGCGGCCGGGCCCGGCGCGCGGGGCGGCCGGTGCCCGGTGGTGGTGGCGGTGGACGGACGGGCGCGCGCGGTGGCGCGGCGGGTCACCAGGCGAGCGGCAGGACCCGCGGGTAGCGCCAGATGGAGCCCGTCCGCCAGTCGAGCTCGGCCGGCGGCACGGCCAGGCGCAGCCCGGGGAACCGCCGCAGCAGCGTGCCGATGGCGACCTGGAGCTCCATCCGGGCCAGGTGGGCGCCGAGGCAGTGGTGCTGGCCGTACCCGAAGGTCATGTGGGTGGGCGCGCCGCGGTCGAGGTCGAGCTCGTCGGGCCGCTCGTAGAACGCCGGGTCGCGGTTGGCGGCCAGGTAGGAGACGTGCACCGGCTCGCCGGCCCGGACGAGCACCCCGCCCAGCTCGACGTCCTCGGTGGCGACCCGGGCGATGCCGACGCCCTGGCGGAACGGGATGAAGCGCAGCAGCTCCTCCAGGGCGCGGGGCAGGAGGTCGGGCTGGGCGCGGAGCTTGGCGAGCTGCTCGGGGTGGGTGAGCAGGGTGTAGGTGATGTTGCTGAGCTGGTAGGTGCTGGTGTCGTGGCCGGTGACCAGGAGCACCATCGCCATGACGGCGAGCTCGTCGTCGTCCAGCAGTTCGTCGCCGTCGCGGGCGATGGCGAGGGCACTGATCAGGTCCTCGCCGGGGGCGCGGCGGCGGGCGGCGGTCAGCTCGGTGAAGTAGGCGCGCAGCGCGGCCTTGGCGCGCTCCTGGCCCTCGCGGCCGTCCGGGCTCATGGCCATCATCGCGACGGCGTGGCCGCGCAGTTCGGCGCGGTCCTGCTCGGGGATGTCGAGCATCTCGCAGATGGTGGTGAGCGGGAGCCGGGAGGAGAGGAAGTGCACGAGGTCGGCGGGGGCGCCGTGTTCGGCCATCTCGTCGAGGTACCCGTCGACGATCCGCTGGGTGTGTGCCCGCATCCGCTCGACCTGGCGGTTGGTGAAGCCCTGGGCGACGAGGCGGCGCAGCCGGTTGTGGGCGGGCGGGTCCATCAGGTTGATCGCCTCGGCCTGGGCGATCGGGGCGGGCGTCATGCGGGGGAGGTCCCGCCCGATGCCGGCGGCGCGGCTGAAGCGGCGGTCGGTGGTGACGGTCCGGACGTCCTCGTAGCGGGTGGCCAGCCAGGCCTCGCCCTCGCCGTGCGGCAGCCGGATCCGGGCGACCGGGGCCTCGGTGAGCAGCCGCTTGAGGAGGGGGTCGAACTCCAGGCCTTCGGTGTGGTTGAAGGGGCAGTCCCACACGGGGGCGGAGGTAGTCACGGGCCGATCCAAAGGCTGAGGGTGATGCCGCCCGGAGGGGGATGACCCGTCCGGGCGCGGACATGCAGATGTTCCCCCATGGGCTGGCAAAAATGTGGTGGAGGAGGCCAGTTACCTCGAACGAGTTAGATAGATGATTTTCGTGCGAATCACGGGAGTTGAGCGCGACGGTTCGCAACCCGGCCCGCTCACCGCCCCCTTGGGGTGACCAGGCCGGTCTCGTACGCGAGGACCACGGCCTGGGCCCGGTCGCGCAGGTCGAGTTTGGCGAAGATCCGGGCCACGTGCGTCTTCACCGTCGATTCGCTGAGCGTCAGTTCGCGCGCCAGCTCGCCGTTGGACAGTCCGCGGCCCATCAGGGTGAGCACCTCCACCTCGCGGGGCGTGAGCGGTGCGAGGTCCCGGTGCACGGTGGCGGCGCCCGCGTCGGCGGGGGCCGTGCCGGAGGCGAAGCGCTCGACGAGGCGGCGGGTGATGGAGGGCGCGAGGAGGGCGTCGCCGGTGGCCACGAGGCGGACGGCGGCGGCGAGGTGGGCGGAGGTGACGTCCTTGAGGAGGAAGCCGCTCGCCCCGGCGGCCAGGGCCGCGTACACGTAGTGGTCGAGGTCGAAGGTGGTCAGCATGACGACCCGGCAGCCGGGCACCAGCGCGAGGATCCGGCGGGCCGCCTCCAAGCCGTCCGTGCCGGGCATCCGGATGTCGAGGAGCGCGACGTCCGGCCGGTGCGCGACGGCGGCGGCCACCGCCCCGGCGCCGTCGGCGGCCTCGGCGACCACGTCGATGCCGCGCGCGGTGAGGATCATGCGGAAGCCGGTGCGGACGAGCTCCTGGTCGTCGGCGATCACGACGCGCGGGCGGCGCTCGGCGCTCCCGGCCACCGCCTCCTCCGGGGGCGGGGCGCTCACGGCCGGTCCAGCGGGATGCGCGCGCGGACCCGGAAGCCGCCGCCCAGCCGGCGCCGGGCGTCGAAGTCCCCGCCGTACACGGCGACGCGCTCGCGCAGGCCGAGCAGCCCGCGCCCGGCGCCGTCGGCCGCCCTGGCGGGCGCCGTGCCGCCGGAGAGCACGCTGGGCCCGCGGTTGAGCACCTCGACCCGCAGGTAGTGGTCCGCGTAGCGCACGGTCACGTCCGCCGTCACCCCGTCCCCGTGCTTGAGCGCGTTGGTGAGCGCCTCCTGGATGATCCGGTACGCCGTCACGTCGATGCCCCCGGGCAGCGGGCGCGGCTCGCCGGAGACGCGGACCTCCACCGGCAGGCCGGCGAAGGCGAAGCGGTCGATGAGCGGGCCGAGCCGGGCGAGGCTCGGCTGCGGCGCGAAGCCGTCCGGGTCCTCCTCCTCGGAGCCGTCCGCCGCCGGAGCGAGCAGGCCGAGCAGGTGGCGCAGTTCGGTCATGGTGTCGCGGCCGGCGGCCTCCACGGCGGCCATCGCGGCGGCGGCCTCCTCGGGCATGGTGGCGAGGACCTCGCGCGCGGCGCCCGCCTGCACCACCATCACGCTCACGTTGTGGCTGACGATGTCGTGCAACTCGGCGGCGATGCGCGCCCGTTCGGCGTCGACCGCGGTCCGCGCGGCGCTCTCCCGCTCGCGCTCCAGCAGCCAGCCGCGCTCCCCGACCGCCGCCCGGTGCAGCCGCCGCGCCCGCGCGAGCGCCACGCCCAGCCAGCCGGCCGCGCCGGCCGATCCGCCCGCCGCGGCGAGCGCCGCCCACTGCCACCCCGTTCCCCACACACCGCCAGCTTCCCAGCCCGGGGCGTGATCCGCATCATCCGGGGGTGCCGGTCCCGTACATCCCCGGTACTACCGCCCCCGACGGTTACACCCCAGGTGGGACGCGGTGCCCGGGCCGCCCGCCTACCGTCGTCGTCCATGAGAAACGTTCACGACGGGACGTCCGGACCCGGCGGCGCGCAGGCCGTCGTCGAGCTGTCCGGGGTGCACAAGGAGTTCGGCGACGCGCGGGCCCTGGACGGGGTCGACCTGACGATCCGGCCGGGCGAGGCGGTGGCCGTGATGGGCCCCTCGGGCTGCGGCAAGTCCACCTTGCTGAACATGGTCGCCGGCCTGGACCGGCCGACCTCGGGCACCGTCCGGGTGCACGGCCAGGACCTCGGGCGGCTGGACGAGACCGGGCTCGCGCTGTTCCGGCGCCGCCACGTCGGCATGATCTTCCAGTTCTTCAACCTCATCGACGACCTGCCGGCCCTCGACAACGTCGCCCTCGCCGCCCAGCTGACCGGCACCACCGCCAAGCAGGCGCGCCGCCGGGCCCTTGAACTGCTCGACGAGCTCGGCGTCGCCCACCGCAAGGACACCTACCCGGCCACCCTCAGCGGCGGCGAGCGCCAGCGCGTCGCCGTCGCCCGGGCCCTGATGAACCGCCCGGCGCTGCTGCTCGCGGACGAGCCGACCGGCGCCCTGGACAGCCGCTCGGGCGAGCAGGTGATGGACCTGCTGATCGACCTCAACCAGATCGGGCAGACCCTGCTGATCGTCACCCACGACCCCGACCTGGCCGCGCGCTGCGCCAGTCGGCTGGTGGAGATGGCGGACGGCCGGGTGGCGCGGGAGCGCTCGCTGGAGGCGTCGTCGTGAGCGAGCAGAGCGAGCGAACGGACATGAGGTGCGTGCGCCGGTCATCGGCTGCCGAGCGGAGCGGGGTGGGCGCATGAGTGGAGCCGTGTGGCGGGCCTCCCGGGCGGCGGTGAAGCGCCGCCGGGTGCAGACCGTCGTGATCGGCCTGGTCGTCTTCTGCTCCACCGCGACCGTGCTGCTCGCCCTCGCGGTGATCAGCGCTGCCCGGGCGCCGTTCGACACCGCCTTCGAGGCCGAGCGCGGCGCGCACGTCACCGCCCTCTTCGACCCGGCCGAGGCCTCGCCGGAGCAACTGGCCGCCACCGCCCACCGGCCGGGCGTCGAGGCGGCCGCCGGGCCCTTCGACCAGGCCGTGGTGACCATCCCCACCGAGTGGATCGGCCACGCGCGGGGCCCGCTGACCCTGGTCGGCCGGGCCGACCGGGCCGGCCCGGTGGACCGGGTGCGACTGCTGGCCGGCCGCTGGGCCGACGCACCCGGCGAGGTGGTCGTGAACAACCCGGCCGGGGGCGCCGCGGCGAAGTTCGTCGGCACGCCGCTCACCACCAGCACCGGGCTGAAGCTCACCGTCGTCGGCTTCGCGACCGGCATGAGCCAGTCCGCCGGCGGCTGGGTCACCCCCGAACAGGCGGCCGCCCTGCACCCCACCGGGCGCCAGATGCTCTACCGCTTCACCGACGCGGCCACCGAGCAGCAGCTCACCGCTTCGCTCGCCGGTGCCACCGAGGGCCTGCCGAAGGACGCCGTCGCCAGCGCGCAGTCCTACCTGGTGCTCAAGCGGGCCTTCTCGGCGGGCGCCGACGCCTACCTGCCGCTGATGACGGTCTTCGGCGTGCTCGGCCTGGTCGTCGCCGCGCTGATCGTCGGCAACGTGGTGAGCGGCGCGGTGGTCTCCGGCTACCGGCACATCGGCGTGCTGAAGTCGATCGGGTTCACCCCGCGCCAGGTGGTGGTGGTCTACCTGACCATGGTCTCGGTGCCCGCGGTCGTCGGCACCGTCCTCGGCACGGCGGCGGGCTGGGCGGCGTCGTTCCCGATCCTCCGGGCCGCCTTCAGCGGGATCTCGACCGGCACCGCGGTGATCGAGCCGGCCGGGTGGCTGCCCGCCGCCACCGTGATCGGCGTCCCGCTGCTGGTCGCCCTCGCCGCCCTCGTGCCCGCCTCGCGCGCCCACCGGCTCTCCGCCGCCCAGGCGATCTCGGCCGGCAGCGCGCCGCGCAACGGCCGCGGGCTCGGGATCCAGCGGTGGCTGAGCGGCACCCGGCTGCCGCGCGCCGTCAGCCTCGGCCTCGGCCAGCCCTTCGCCCGCCCCGCCCGCACCGCGCTGACCATGGCGGCGATCGTGCTCGGCGTGGTCACCGTCACCGTGACCACCGGGGTGAGCAGCACCCTGGCCAGGACCCTGCCCACTCCCGACCGCAAGACCCACGTCGTCGTGGCGACCGCCGGCTTCTCCGGCAGCGGGACCGAGCCCCGGCTGACCCCCGAGCAGACCGAGGCGATGCTCCGCGCCACCCCCGGCGCCGAGCGGGTCTCCGTCCGCGGGCTGGTCCGGCTCGGCGTCCTCGGCCAGCCCCAGCTCGTCTTCGCCGACTTCTACGGCGGCGACGACGCGGTCGACCAGCGGCGGCTCCAGGCGGTCGAGGGCCGCCCGGCGACCGGGCCGAACGAGATCGAGGCCGGTCCGGGCTTCCTCGACCAGCACGGGGTCAAGCTCGGCGACCGGCTCACCCTGGTCCTGGACGGCGCACGGACCACCGTCACCATCGTCGGCGAGGAGAACGAGGGCAACGCCAACGCGATCTCCTCCAACGACGCCACCAGGGCCCTGCTCACCCCCGACCCGCACGTGGTCGAGTACGACGTGCGGCTCGCCGACGGCACCGACGCCGAGGCGTACCTGAAGGCGGTCACGGCCGCCGACCCGAGCCTCTCGCCCTCGGTCTACGCGGCGGGATCGGACGGGGGCATCGTCGCGATCCGGACCTTCAGCACGACGTTCACCGTCCTGCTGTCCGTCGTCGCCGCGCTCGGCGTCTTCAACACCCTGCTGCTCACCATCCGCGAACGCCGCCGCGACCTCGGCACGCTGAAGTCGATCGGCATGACGCCCCGGCAGGTCGTCGCCATGACGGTCACTTCGGTGGCCTGGCAAGGCGTGGCCAGCGGAATCATCGGCATCCCGGTCGGGATCCTGGTGCACCGGCTGATCGTGGAGAACGTCCGGCTCATCGACTTCCCCGAGCGGACGATCGACGTCTGGGGCGCCCCGCTGCTGGCCGGCCTCGCCCTGGCGGGCGTCGCGATCGCCGTCCTCGGCGCGCTCGTCCCGGCCCGTGCGGCGGCCCGGCTGCCGATCGCCGAGGTGCTCCACAACGAGTAGGGACATCGCCGAGGTGCTCCACAACGAGTAGGGACGGGGACCGGGCGCCCGCGGGCTTCCTCCGGATTGCGGCACTTGAGACGCCGTCACCGAGGTCGCGCGCGGGCGCCTATCATCGCGCCATGGCCACCGCTGAGCTGATCCGCATCGTCTCCCGCTCCTCGCCCATGGCACTCGCCCAGGTCGAGCGCGTCCGCGCCGAACTCGCCGTCGCGCACCCGGGGTTGCGCACCGAGGTGGTGCCGGTGACCACCTCCGGCGACCGGTGGACGGGCGACCTCGCCCGGCTCGGCGGCAAGGGCGCGTTCACCAAGGAGGTGGACGCCGCGCTGCTCGCCGGGGAGGCCGACGTCGCCGTGCACTGCCTCAAGGACGTGCCCGCCGACCGCCCGCTGCCCGCCGGCACCGTCTTCGCCGCCTACCTGCGCCGCGACGACATCCGCGACGCCCTCGTCCACCCCGGCGGCCTGACCCTCGACGAGCTGCCGCCCGGCACCCGGATCGGCACCTCCTCCGTCCGCCGGGTCGCCCAGCTCGCCGCCTCCCACCCGCACCTGGTGTGCGTGCCGATCCGCGGCAACGCCAACAGCCGGCTCGCCAAGCTCGCCGCGGGCGAGGCGGACGCGCTGCTGCTGGCCGTCTCCGGGCTGGAGCGGATCGGCGAGTCGGCGCGCGTCACCGAGGTCCTCGGCGTCGACGCGATGTGCCCGCCGATCGGCGCGGGCATCCTCGTCCTGCAGTGCCGCGAGGACGACGAGGCCACGATCGCCGCGGTCGCCGCGCTCGGCCATCACGACACCTGGCGCGAGGCCACCGCCGAGCGGATGTTCCTGCACGTCCTCCAGGGCCACTGCAACAGCCCGATCGCCGGCTACGCGCACGCCGAGCCGGACGGCCGCCTGTCGATGCGCGGACGGGTCTTCAGCCCGGACGGCAAGCAGGTGCTGGACGCCCACGAGTGGGCCGGCGCGCTCACCCCCGAGGACCTCGGCACCTCGACGGCCCTGGCCCTCAAGCGGCAGGGCGCCCACGAGCTGATCGCGGCGATCCCGCACTGAGGCCCCCGCGCCGCCCGGCCGATCTTCTTCACGGAACGGTGACAGCTTTTCCATACGAGTGACACCTGCCATGATGCGGGTGCACCGTAGGGGAGTTGACGATCAATCGGACGAACGTGCGGACACGCCGGGGGTGGACGTGGAGGCCTTGAGACCCACCGATCCGACGACGGTCGGCGGCCGGTACCGGCTGCTGGCCCGGCTCGGCAGTGGCGGGATGGGGGTCGTCTACCTGGGGCGGTCCCCGGGCGGACGGCTGGTCGCGGTGAAGTGCGTCCACTGGGACCTGGCGACGGACCCGGAGTTCCGCCGCCGCTTCACCCGCGAACTGGAAGCCGTCCGGCGGGTCGGCGGCTTCCACACCGCGCAGGTCGTCGACGCCGACCCGGACGGTGACCCGCCGTGGCTGGTCACCGCGCACATCGCCGGGCCCTCCCTGGAGGCGGCCGTCGCCGCGCACGGACCACTGCCCGAACCGGCGCTGCGGGTGCTCGGCGCCGGCCTGGCCGAGGCGCTGGAGGCGATCCACCGGGCCGGCCTGGTGCACCGGGACCTCAAGCCCTCCAACGTCCTGCTGAGCGAGGACGGCCCGCGGGTCATCGACTTCGGCATCGCCCGGGCCCTGGACGGCGCCTCCATCACCCGCACCCAGGTCGTGCTCGGCACGCCCGGCTACATGGCCCCCGAGCAGATCGCGGGCGGCGTGGTCGGCCCCGCCGCCGACGTGTTCGCGCTCGGCCGGGTGCTCTGCCACGCGGCCGGCTGCTCGCCCTGGGGCACCGGGGACCCGCAGGTCCTGCTCTACCGGATCATGCACAGCGAGCCCGACCTGTCCGGCGTGCCCGAGCAGCTGCGGCCCGTCGTCGCCTCCTGCCTGGCCCGCCACCCGGTCGGCCGGCCGGCCCCCGCCCAGCTCGTCGCCGTACTCGGGCCGCCCGAGTACGGCGGGGCGAGCGGTTCGTGGCTGCCGGAACCGCTGCGGGCGCGGCCCGCCGTCCCGGACACGCCGTGGGTGGAGCCGGCGGCCGCCCCGCCGCCGCCCGCGGCTCCGCCGCTCGCCGCACCGCCCGTCACCGCCCCGCCCGTGCCGCCGCCCGCGGTCGGCCGGACGCCGACCGTGTTCTCCAACGTGCCACCGCCCGGCGGGGGTCGACGCCGGGCCAGGCCGTGGCTGCTGCTCCCCGCGGTCCTCGCGCTCGTCGCCGCGGCCGTCGCCGTGCCGCTGTACCTCCAGCGCGACACCCCCGACACGCGCGACACGCACGACCTCGGCAACGGCTTCGTCGTCGCGACCGACGACGGCAGGCCGCCCGACTGCGTCAACGGCGGGGTCAACGGCAACGCGGGAGGCCCGGGCCCGGCCGAGACGACGGGCCCCCCGAGCCCGCCGGCCGACCTGCCGGGCATCCCGGCCCTCGCCGCCCCGGCCGACAACGCCACCGTCGAACAAGGCGCCCCGGTCACCCTCAGCTGGACCAAGACCGGCGCGGTGACCAGGGTCCTCACCAAGGCCGGCGACGGCCAGTGGCGCGTCTCCGGCTCGTTGACCTCCGCCGACTGCACCTTCACGCCGACCACTCCGGGCCTCTACCAGTGGGCCGTGGACAGCGCGACCAGCGCCTCCCAGAAGGCCGCCAGCGGCATGAGCGGCGTCCGCTACCTGTACGTCAAGCCCCCGGGCGGCAGCTCGGTGAACCAGCTGGCGCACGTCCCCTCCGCGCCGATCCTGGTGTTCCCCGCCTCCCGGGCGGTGGTCCGTGCCGGGCAGCCCGTCCAGCTGTCCTGGGCGGCATCCGGCACCAGCTCCCAGGTGGACCTGCTCCTCCCGAACGGCACGTGGCAGAACCTCCCGTGGCAGGCCGCGACGTCGTACACCTGGGTCCCGACGAGCCCGGGCACGTACCTGTGGAGCGTCTTCACCTCGAACGGCTCCAACTGCGGCGCGTTGGTCTGCGTCAGCGGATCGAGCGAGCAGCGGTACCTGACCGTGCAGTGAGCGCCCGTCAGCCGGCCGTCCGGCCCCAGCACGCTCGAACCGAAACGGTCCGGCCGGGACTTGTGCTTCCTCCTGTCGCTGTCGCGCGGCAGGATCGGGCGCATGACCGAACCCGCCCACCTCGCCGCCGTCCGCGCGTCCTACAACGCCGTCGCCACCGATTACGTCCGACTCGTCATCCCGCCCGAGGAGTTGGACCCGGTCTCGCGCGCGATGCTGGCCGCCTTCGCCGAGCTCGTCCGGTCCTCGGGTGGTGGGCCGGTGGCGGATCTGGGGTGCGGGCCCGGGCGGGTGGCGGCGTACCTGGCCGGGCTCGGGCTCGACGTGTTCGGGGTGGACGTGTCGGACGAGATGGTCCGGCTCGCCCGGCTCGCGCACCCCGGACTCCGGTTCGTGCGGGGCTCGATGGGAGCGCTGGAGGCCGCGGACGGCGGTCTCGGCGGCATCCTGGCCTGGTACTCCGTCCATCACACGCCGCCCGCACAACTGCCCGCGCTGTTCCGCGAGTTCCGGCGCGTGCTCCGCCCCGGGGGTCGGCTGCTGCTCGGCGGCCACGTGGGGGACGTCCATCTGCGGCCGGCCGAGGGGTACGGGCACCCGGTGTCGTACGAGTCCCATCTGGTGCCCGTCCCGCGGCTCGTCGAGCTGCTCACGCTCGACGGATTCACCGTCACCACGCGCGTGGAGCAGCCGCATCCGTCGCGCGCGGATCGTTCGTACGTCTGCCTCCTGGCGGACGCCGGATAGCTCTCGTGGGGGAGGGGGTCCGGCCGGGTTCGGCCGGGTGGACGACGTCCGGGCCCGGGGGCGCCGCGAGAGTGGAGCCATGGCGATCACGATTCCCCTGGGCGACACCGAACGACCCGTGCAGCGTTGGGCCTTGTGGCTGGCGAAGGCCCTCCCGTTCGTCGTGCTGCCGCACTGTCTGTGGCGGCTCCCCTTCGCGGCCGGCTTCGAGATGGGCACGATCGACCCGAGACGGCCGCCGATGCCCTGGTGGGCGCCGGGCTACGTGGTCGGGCTGAGCGTGCTCACCGAGGCGCTCTGCCTGCTGACCCTCGGTCTGGTCGCGGGGTGGGGCGAGGTCTTCCCGCGCTGGGTGCCGTTCCTCGCGGGCCGCCGGGTGCCGCCGCTCGCGGCCGCCGGGCCCGCCGTGGTGGGCGGGCTGGTCCTGGTGGGGCTGTTCGACCTCCAGCCGCTCGCGTGGACCGGTGTGGTCGACGAGGTCGGCTACCGGAACGGCTGGTGGCTGGCGCTGGCCCGGGTGTGCGTCGGCCCGGCGATGCTGTGGGGCCCGATCGTGCTGGCCCTGGCCTTCGCGTACTACCGCCGCCGCCGGCCCGTGGGCGTCCGGTAACCGCCGGGGCGCCGGCCACCGGGGTACCGGCCGCCGGAGTACTGGCCACCAGAGTACTGGCCGCCGGGGTGCTGGCCACCGGGGTGGTGGCCGCCGGAGTACTGGCCGCCGGGCTGGTGTGCGCGGGAAGTCGGACCGGCCGACTTCCTGCGCACGCGTCGTTCGCCAGCGCCGCTACTGCGCCGCCCCGGCGACCAGCGATGCGGCGAGCCGGTCGGCGGCGTCGGCGTCCAGGGGGGCGTGGCCGAGCAGGAACCGGTACCAGAAGACGCCGTAGACCTGGTCGACGATCAGGTCGAGGTCGGCGTCCCCGCGGAGCTGGCCGCGCTCGCGCCCGCGGGCGAGGAGCTCGCGCAGGGCCGTCCGGCGGGTCGCGGTGAAGGTCTGCATCAGGTCGGCCAGGTGGGGGTCGCGGGCGGCCTCGCGGACGAGGGTGCGCAGGGCGGAGGCGGTGGTGTCCTGCTGGGCGGCGTTGAAGGTGGCGGCGACGAAGGCGCGCAGGTCGGCGCGGAGGTCTCCGGTGTCGGGGCCCGCGACGTCCTGGTCGGCGCGGTCGGAGAGGGCGTCCAGGAGGACGGCGCCCTTGGAGGGCCACCAGCGGTAGACGGTCTGCTTGCCGACGCCGGCGGTGCGGGCGATGGCGTCGATGGTCACGGGCGTGCCGTGGGACTCGGCGAGGAGGCGCAGGGCCGCGTCGAGGATGGCCCGGTGGGCGGCCTCGTTGCGGCGGCGTCCGGTGTGCGGGCGGGCGGCGCCTGGCTGGGGGTCCGTCGCGTTCATCGGTCGTCCTCTCGTCCTGCGGTCGTCCCGGCTCCAGCTGTCTGGGTCCTCCATTGACAAGACTAACAGTCTCGACGATCATCATTACCGGAACGGACAGTCTCGACAAGCCGGAAGGAAGCACCACCATGAACACCACGTCGGACCTCTTCGCCGGACAGCGCGTCGTCGTGATGGGCGGCAGCTCGGGCATCGGCGAGGCCGCGGCCACCGCGTTCGCCGCCGACGGCGCGGAGGTCGTGATCACCGGACGGGACCGCGGGCGCCTCGACGCGGCCGTCGCGCGGATCGGCGGCAAGGCCACCGGCGCGTCGGTCGACGCGACGGACACCGCCGCCGTCGCGGCCTTCTTCGCCGGGGGCGGCACCGTCGACCACCTGGTCCTCGCCGTCAGCGGTGCGGCCGGCTCCGGACCGTTCGCCCGGCTCGACCTGGCCGACCTCGCGCACGGGTTCGACGCCAAGTTCTGGCCGCAGGTCCGGGTCCTCCAGGCGGCCCTGCCGCACCTTCGGGCGGACGGCTCCGTCACGCTGATCACCGCCGCCTCGGCGCGCGCCGCGATCCCGGGCACCGCCGGACTGGCCGCCATCAACGGCGCGCTGGAGGCGATGGTGCCGCCGCTGGCGGTCGAGCTCGCGCCGCTGCGGGTCAACGCGGTGTCGCCCGGCGTGGTCGACACCCCGTGGTGGGAGCGCGTGCCCGAGGGGCAGCGCAAGGCGCTGTTCGACGGCCTCGCCGCCACCACGCCGGTCGGGCGGGTCGGCCGTCCGGAGGACGTGGCCCGCGCGATCCACATGCTCGCGGCCAACACCTTCGTGACGGGCGTGGTCCTCGACTGCACCGGCGGCGCCAACCTGGCCACCGGCCGCTGAGACGGCGGCTCGGGCGTGGCGGTCGGGTGCGACGCTCAGGTGTGGCTCGTGGGGGTGTTCGTCGAGTGTGCCGGTCGGGTGCGGAGGCCGGGTGCGGAGGTCGGGTGTGGAGGTCGGGTGTGCCGGTCAGGTGTGCCGGTCAGGTGCGGCGGACGAACCCGGCCATGAGGCCCCGCAGTTCCCAGCCGAGCGAGGCGTACAGCGCCCGCCCCTCCTCCGTCGCGCCGAGGGCGGCCGTCTCCGCGCCCGCGTCGAGGGCGGCGTCGGTCAGCAGCCGCATCACCGCGCTGCCGAGCCCGCGGCGCCGGTGGGCCCCGTCGGTCTCGATGCGGTCGAACACCGCGAGCGCGCCGTGCACCCCGGTGTGGCCGCCGGCCGCGAACTCGCCGTCCGGGGTGAGGAGTCGGGCGTACGCCACGCCGTTGCCGCGCTCGACCTCCGCCGTGTAGCCGGCGGGCAGGCGGACCTCCTCCCGGCGCAGCACGGTCGTCATCATCAGCTCGTCGGCGTTGCGCTCCCAGGCCGGGCCGAGCAGGCAGAGGGCCGCCTCCGGCTCGACGAACCCCTTGATCCGCGCGTACGGCCGGTCGGCGGCGGCCGCGGCGGCCCGGACGCTCCGCTCGTCGGTCCGCAGCAGGACGTGCCGCACGGACTCCCTGCCGCGTCCGACGTCGACCCGCAGCCCCCACGGCACCTCGACCGGCGTCGGGCAGCGGCGGGCCGCGGCCAGCCCGTGCACCCAGGCGTGCGTCAGTTCGTTGTCCGGCGCCATGCGTTCCCCCCGATGCGGCGATCCTGATCGCCGCAGCCTATCCCGGGGTCACCACGCGGCCTCCCGGTAGTCCTTGAGGAACACCCCCGACACCGGGGAGCCGGACTCGCCCCGGACGATCGGGTCGTAGACGCGGGCGGCGCCGTCGACGATGTCGAGGGGCGTGCGGAAGCCCCGGTCGGCGATCCGGGCCTTCTTCGGGGCCGGGTTCTCGTCGGTGATCCAGCCGGTGTCGACGGCACACATGTGCACGCCCTGGCGGGCGAGTTCGGCGGCGCTCGTGCGGGTGAGCATGTTGAGGGCGGCCTTGGCCATGTTGGTGTGCGGGTGGCCGCCGGTCTTGTTGGCGACGGCGAAGCGGCCCTCGACGGCGGTCACGTTGACGACGTAGCGGCGCGGGTGCGGGGAGGCGAGCAGGAGGGGGAGCAGGCGGTCGCAGAGCAGGGCCGGGGCCAGCGCGTTGACCAGCTGCGTCTCCAGCACCTCCGCCGGGTCGAGCTCGCCGAGCCGGGCGGACCACGAGTTGCCGGGGGCGAGGTCGGGCAGCAGGCCGGCCTCGTCGGGCAGGGTGAGCAGCCCGTGCGCCGCGGCCGGGGCGGGGTCGAGCTCCGCGGCGGGCCAGGCGGCGGTGAGCGCGGGCATCGGCCGGAAGCCCGGGGCGTGCGCGACGGCGCGGCGGTCGGCGGCGGGCAGGGCGTCGTGCTCCCCGGCGGCGAGCAGCGCGTACGACTCGGGCGGGCGGCGCAGGGTCTGCGCGGCGTTGTTGATCAGGATGTCCAACGGCTGTCCGTCGGAGCGCAGTTGCTCGGTGAGCCCGAGGACCTGGCGCGGGTCGCGCAGGTCTATCCCGACGACGGTGAGCCGCTCCCACCACTGCGCGCTGCCCTCGGCGGCGCGGAAGCGGCGGACGGTGTCGTGCGGGAAGCGGGTGGTGACCGTCAGCTCGGCGCCGTCGCGCAGCAGCATGAGCGCGAGCTGGAAGCCGATCTTGACCCGGCCGCCGGTGAGCAGCGCGCGGCGCCCGCGCAGGTCGGTGCGGAGGCCGCGCCGGGCGGTGTTGTCGGCGGCGCAGTCCGGGCAGAGCATGTGGTAGAAGCCGTCGACCTCGCGGTACTGCTGTTTGCAGACGTAGCACCGGCGCGGTGTGCGCAGCTCCCCGACGGGTCGGCCGGTCGGCTCCCCGCTGGCCGGGGCGAGCGGGGCGTCCTCGCGTCGGTCGAGGGCGCCGGTCGCGGTGGTGGCGAGCAGGGCGGCGTCGGCGTCCCGGACGGCCTGCTTGGCCTCCTGACGGCGGCGCTTGCGGCTCTCCATCACGAAGGAGCTGAGCTGTCGCTCGGCGTGCAGGCGGGTGCGGTCGTGGGGCGGCAGGTCGCGCAGGCGGCGCAGGGTGCGGCCGAGGGCGGCGAGTTCCTCGGCGGTGACGGTCTCCGCGGCGCTGCCGGCAGCGGCGCCCGCGGCGCCGCGGCCGGTGGCCCGGTCGTGTTGGTGGTCTTCCGTTCGAATCGTCCGGACCGTCATGTCCGCCCCCTTGTGGTCGTGCCGTGGGTCGGACTGTAACGGAGGGTCGCATGTGATGTGACTTCAATAAACCGGGGTGCGAGCCGGCCGGGTGCGAACGGTGGGGTGCGAACGGCGGGGGGCCGGTGGCCGTTCGGCCCACCGGCCCCCGCCGCAGGGAATCCCCTGGTCAGCCCGCGTACTTCGCGAAGATCTTGGCGAACTCGTACGGCTGCTGCGGGATGTTGGTGCACTTGGACAGCGAACCGCCGGTGCACGCGTTGGCGTCCCGGGTGGCGTCCCAGAAGGCCAGCAGGCCGAGGTGGTTCTGCTGGGCGAAGGTCACCAACTGCTGGGCGGCCGCCTGGTTGTAGACCTGGTGGTCGTCGTTCTCGCCGATCATCGGGGTCACGCCGACCGCGGCCCACAACTGCGCGTCGGTCTTCGCCGGGTACAGCGCCTTGAGCTGGCCGAACAGGGCCTGCGCGGCCTGGACGGCGGCGTTGCCGTAGTCGGTGCCGGAGCGGTAGTAGTCCATCGCCATGATGTTCACCAGGTCGACGCTCACGCCCGCGTCCCGGGCCGACTTGACGATGGCGACGCCGTCGGAGGTCAGGCCCTCCGGCAGCACTGGCAGGGTGAACGACACCTTGAGGCCCGGGTTGGCCTGCTGGAGCTTGGCGAGCGCGGCCGAGCGGCGGTCGTTGGAGGCGGTGTCGGCGATCGCCGCGCCCTCGATGTCGAAGTCGACGTAGCGCAGGTTGTAGGCCTTCACCACGGCGTCGTACTCGGCGAACAGCGAGTCCACGGTGCTGCAGGCGGCGGCGAGTTCGGTGCCGCTCGCGCCGCCGAAGGAGAGCTTGACGTCGCCGCCGGCCGCGCGCAGCGCGTCCACCTGGTCCTTGGCCCAGCCGGTGCGCGGGTCGTAGGCGTTGAACCAGCTGGCCTTGCAGCCGACACCGGTCACGAAGCCCATCGTGTAGCCCTTGAGGTTGCCGGACTTGGCCATGTCGGGCATGGACGGCGTGGGCCAGGCGCCCATGTCGATGTAGGGGGCGACCGGGAGGGCGACGTTCGGCGGCGGGGTGCCCGGTCCGCCGGTCGGGGTGCCCGTCGGGGTGCCGGTGGGCGTCACGGTCGGCGTGGCGGTCGGGCTGGGGCCTCCGCCGCCGGGGCCGGTGAGGGTGACGTCGTCGGCGAGGTAGGCGCCCTGCCCGTACCAGCCGTGCAGGTAGACGGTGACGCTGGTGGTGCTCGGGCCGGTGGTGAAACCGGTCGACAGCTGCTGCCAGCCGGTGCCGCCGGGGGTCCAGGTGGCCGGGTCCGTGACGCCGTTGCCGGTGGCGCCGAGGTACACGTACTGGCCCTGCACCCAGGCGCTCAGCGAGTACGTCGTGTTGGGCTGCACGCTGACGGTCTGTCCGCACTGCGCGGTGTCGCTCGCGCTCGCCGCGCCCTTGAGCGCGTAGGTGCCGCCGTGGGCACCGGAGTTGACGACGCTTCCGGTACCGGCGGAACAGCTCCACGGGTTCAGCGAGCCGCTCTCGAAGCCGGCGTTGGCGAGCAGGTTGGTGTCGGCGGCGCCGGCGTTCCCGGCGAGGGCGGCGAGGCCGCCGGCCGCGAGCGCGGTGGCCGCGGCGAGGCTCAACAGCTTGGTGCGGCCCGGGGACCGGCGGTGCGCGGGGGCGTCGTGGGGCGCGGTGGGCATGGGGGTGCCTCTCGGGGACGGTGGGCCGCCCGTGCCGCACAGGTGGGGGCGCGGGCGGGCGGCCGACTGGGGGCGTGGTCCGGTGCGGGGGAGCTGTGTGTGGGGGAGCTGCGTGGGGTGCTGAGGATCAAACTGGACTAGACCAGCTGTGCACGTCAAGCACTTCCCCGGTCCCGGGGGCCCGCCGTGAGCAGGTTTAGGACGCGTTTAAGGAGACGGCTCCGCACGGTTCCGCACGGGCCCGGAACCGTGCCGCGCTTGACCTTGAGTGCACTCCAAGGTGGAGGCTGTTCCCCGTTGGCCCGCTGAGCAGGTCGGTCCGCTGGGCCACGGGAACCGGGCCACCGGAACTGAGCCACCAGATCGGAGAACCGTCATCATGCGTACCGCCCCGTTCGGACTCAACGGCCCGGAGATCGGCGTCCTCGGCCTCGGCTGCATGGGGATGACCCACGCCTACGACGTGGGGAACCGGGACGACGAGAAGTCCGTCCAGGTGATCCGCCAGGCGCTGGACCTCGGCGTCACGCTGATCGACACGGCCGACATGTACGGGCCCTACACCAACGAGGAGGTGGTCGGCGCCGCCCTCGCAGGCCCGTACCGCGAGCGCGCGTTCCTCGCCACCAAGGTCGGCATCGTCCCGGGCGGCAGCGGCCAGGGGGACCGCAACGGGCGCCCCGAGCACGTGCGGCGATCGATCGACGAGAGCCTGCGCCGTCTCGGCACCGACCACGTCGACCTCTACCAGCTGCACCGGGTCGACCCGGCCGTCCCGATCGAGGAGACCTGGGGCGCCTTCGCCGAGGTCGTCCAGGCCGGCAAGGCGCGGCGGATCGGCCTGTCCGAGGCGACCGTCGAGGAGATCAAGCGGGCTCAGTCGGTGCACCCGGTGGCCTCCGTGCAGTCCGAGCTCTCGCTCTGGACCCGGGACGCCCTGGCCGACGTCCTGCCGTACACCGAGGAGCAGGGCATCGCGTTCCTGCCGTTCTCGCCGCTCGGCCGCGGCTTCCTGACCGGCAGCATCTCCTCCTTCGACGAGCTGCCCGCCGACGACTTCCGCCGCCGGCTGCCGCGCTTCCAGCAGGACGCGCTCAAGGCGAACCTGGCGCTGGTCGCGAAGGTCAGGGAGGTCGCCGAGCGGATCGGCGCGACGCCCGCGCAGGTCGCGCTGGCCTGGACGCTGGCGCAGGGCCGGTACGTCTTCCCGATCCCGGGCACCCGGACCCCGCGCTACCTGGTGGACAACGCCGGCGCGGCCGACGTCGTGCTCTCCGCGGCGGACCTCGCCGAGCTGGACGCGATCCCGTCGGCGACCGGCGGGCGCTACTGAGCGGCCCGGATCCTACCGCTCCTTGACCCACACCTGCTGCCGTCCGGTCTCCGCCGGGGCCCGGACGGCGGCGTCGGCGATCCGCTCCAGCCGGTAGCCGAGCTTGCGCGGGACGGCCGCGCTGGCGCCGTTCGCCTGGTCGCAGCGGATCTCCACCCGGGCGATCCCGGGCAGCGCCAGCGCGGCCGAGGTCAGCGCCCCGGCCCCGGTGGTCGCGATGCCGCGGCCGACGTGCCGGGCGCTCACCCAGTAGCCGATCTCCAGCGCGCCGGGGCCGATCCGGCCGTGCAGGCCGAACGCGCCGATCACGCTGCCGGGTTCGGCGTCCAGTCCGACCAGGTACATGAAGTCGGTGCCGGCGTCCCAGGCCGCCGTTCCGGCCCTGGTCAGCCGGGCCGTCCTGGCCCGGCTCGGCGCCTCGGCCGCCCACTCCAGCCAGGGCCGCAGGTGGTCCAGGTTGGCGCGGACGGCCTTGGTGAGCGCGGCCGTGTGTGTGCTGAGCCGACGGTGCAGCGAGACGCCGCCGGCCAGCCGCAGCAGCTCCGGGGGCCGGCCGGCGGTGGCCTCGCCCGGCGCCGCCGGGTGGTGGTCACAGGACCGTGGCTGTGCGTCGCTCATGACGGCGATTATGTCCTTGGCCAGGACCTGTCACCAGCGGCGTCCGCCGTGGACCGGAAGCACGCGGGAGGCGGACGTCCGCGGCCCCGCGGTCGCGGGAGCGCTCAGAGCCGCACGAGCACCTCGTCGAGCTCCTTGCGCCGCAGGTCCGGCACGCGCGCCCCCTCGGCCGGGTAGCCGACCGGGATCACGTACGCGGCGCGCTCCTCCGCCGGGCGCTCGCACACCTCGTTCAGGAACTTCATCGGGCTCGGCGTGTGGGTCAGCGTGGCCAGTCCGGCCTGGTGCAGCGTGGCCAGCAGCAGCCCGACCGCGATGCCCACCGACTCCTTCGTGTAGTACGGGCGCGGCGAGCCCGGCCCCTTGTGCACCTCGAACACGACGATCACCGCCGGCGCGTCCTCCAGGAACGGCTTGTGCCAGTCGGTGCCGATCGGCGCCAGCGCCGTCAGCCACTCCTCCGAGGCCCGGTGCGCGTAGAACTCGCGCTCCTCCGCCTCGGCGGCCTCGCGCAGCCGCCGCTTGCGCTCCGGGTCGGTGATCACCACGAACCGCCACGGCTGCACGTGCGCGCCGCTGGGCGCGGTGTTGGCGGTGCGGACCGCCCACTCGACCACGCCGTCCGGGATCGGGCGGGTGGAGTAGTCGCGGACGGTGCGGCGCTGCGCCATCACGTCGTGGAACGACCTGCTGCGGGCCTCGGCCTCGTGGGCCGGCACGGTCATCGGGGTGTGCGGGACGGTCGGGTGGGCCGTCTCCGCCACTGCGCTCTCTGCACTCTCAACCATGGCGGACAGCACAGCACATGACGGTTCCGCCGGGAAGAGGTCGAGACCAATCCCGGCGGAACCGCCAAGTGCCGCGTGTCGTGCGCGCCGTGCTGCGCCCGGCCCGGACGTGCAGCTGCTACAGCTCGTGCACCCGTCCGTCCCGGACCTCCAGGCGCCGGTTCACGGTGACGGTGTCCAGCATCCGCCGGTCGTGCGTGACCAGCAGCAGCGTGCCGGTGTACGACGCGAGCGCGGACTCCAGCTGCTCGATCGCGGGCAGGTCCAGGTGGTTGGTGGGCTCGTCCAGCACGAGCAGGTTGACCCCGCGCGCCTGGAGCAGCGCCAGCGCGGCGCGCGTGCGCTCGCCGGGGGAGAGGGTGGCGGCCGGGCGCAGCACGTGCACCGCCTTCAGGCCGAACTTGGCGAGCAGCGTGCGCACGTCCTCCGGCGACAGCTCCGGTACGGCGGCGGAGAACGCCTCTACCAGCGGCTCCCCGCCCAGGCTGTGCTCGTTCTTGAAGATGTGCCCGCGCGCCTGGTCGACCTCGCCGACCACGACGCCCGAACCCAGCACGGCGCTGCCGCCGTCGAGTTCGAGCCGGCCGAGGAGGGCGGCCAGCAGCGTGGACTTGCCCGCGCCGTTGGCGCCGGTGATCGCGACCCGGTCGGCCCAGTCGATCTGCAGGTCCACCGGGCCGAAGGAGAAGTCGCCGCGGCGGGCGACGGCCGCGCGCAGGGTGGCGACGACGGAGCCGGAGCGCGGCGCGGTGGCGATCTCCATCCGCAGCTCCCACTCCTTGCGCGGCTCCTCGACCACGTCCAGCCGCTCGATCATCCGCTGCGTCTGCCGGGCCTTGGAGGCCTGCTTCTCGGTGGACTCGGTGCGCTTCGCCTTGGCGTTCTTGTCGTTGTCGCCGCTCTTGCGGCGGGCGTTGCGGACGCCGTGCTCCATCCAGTTGCGCTGCATCTGGGCGCGCGCCTCCAGCGAGGACCTGGTGTCGGCGTACTCCTCGTACTCCTCGCGGGCGTGCCGGCGGGCGACCGCCCGCTCCTCCAGGTACGCCTCGTAGCCGCCGCCGTACAGGTTGACCTGCTGCTGGTGCAGGTCCAGCTCCAGCACCTTGGTGACCGTCCGGGCCAGGAACTCGCGGTCGTGGCTGATCAGCACGGTGCCGGCGCGCAGGCCCTTCACGAAGGCCTCCAGCCGCTCCAGGCCGTCCAGGTCGAGGTCGTTGGTGGGCTCGTCGAGCAGGAAGACGTCGTAGCGGGAGAGCAGCAGCGAGGCGAGGCCGGCCCGGGCGGCCTGGCCGCCGGACAGCGCCGTCATCGGCAGGTCGAGCGAGACCTTCAGGCCGAGCGAGTCGGCGACCTCCTCGGCGCGCTCCTCCAGGTCGGCGCCGCCGAGGTCGAGCCAGCGGTCCAGGCTGGTCGCGTACGCGTCGTCGGCGCCCGGGCGGCCCTCGACCAGGCCCTCGGTGGCCGCGTCCAGCTCGGCCTGCGCGGCCGCGACGCCGGTGCGCCGGGCCAGGAAGTCGCGCACCGACTCGCCCTCGCGCCGCTCCGGCTCCTGCGGCAGGTGGCCGACGTTGGCGCTCGCCGGGCTGAGCCGCAGCGAGCCCGCCTCGGGGGTGTCCAGCCCGGCCAGCAGCCGCAGCAGGGTCGACTTGCCGGCGCCGTTCACGCCGACCAGGCCGATCACGTCGCCGGGGGCGACGACCAGGTCCAGGCCGGAGAAGAGGGTGCGTTCGCCGTGGCCGGCGCTGAGGTCCTTGACTACGAGTGTGGCGCTCATGATGGGGCCGATTCTACGGAGCCGCGGGCCCCGGGCGGAAAACACCGGGGTCGCGGCTGTTCCCAGCCACGGCCCCGGTGCTCACTCGCCTGGACGTTCATGCGTTCAGGCGCTCGGCTTGCTCCCGCGCGGCGCTACTTCGTGGTGCTCCTGCGCGGTGCTGCTTCGTGGTGCTACTTCGTCTTCTTCGAGATGTAGTCCAGCGCCTTGGCCGCGACGTCGTCCAGGTACGGCCCGGCCTCCCAGGTGTTGTCCTCGCCACCGATGGAGGTGTCCGAGACCAGCACCTGCTTGCCGTCCTTCATCGCGAACCAGCCGCCGCCGCTGTCACCGCCGGTGCCGTTGCAGCCGGAGGTCAGCATGGCCGGGCGGGACGGGTCGATGGTGCGGCGGGCCGGCTTCGGGCCGTCGCAGTGGTCCAGCTCCATGCCGTCGAACGGCTTGGCGGCCGGGTAGCCGTAGCTGCTGACCGCGGTGATCTGGTCGCGCGGGGCGTTGAACCAGACCGGCACGGAGCCGCCGACCGTCTCCTCCAGCGACTTGCCGCCGCCGTCCGGGTTGGCGACCCGGACGATGCCGAAGTCGTACTGGCTCCACGGGCCGCCGCTCTCCGGGTCGGCCTCGCCGGCCCAGGTCGGCGACACGATGCCGGCGGTGGCGCCCCACTCGCCGAACGGCTCGGCCTGCGCCAGCGAGCCCTGCTTGCCGCCGCTGAGCACGCCGTTGCTGTTGAAGGCCGGGGCGAAGACGATGTCGGTGTGCGACTTGCCGCCCTTGCCGCCGTGCAGGCAGTGGCTCGCGGTCCACACCAGGTTGCTCTTGCCCGGGTTGGCCGGGTCGGAGATCACGGTGCCGGAGCAGACGTACTCCTGGGTGCCGTCCATGAAGAACAGCTTCCCGTTGACGTTCAGGTTCTTCGCGAACGGGTGCTGGACCGGCTTCATCTGGACCAGGGCCGGCTTCGGGTCGTTGCCGCCGTCGGCCGGCGGCTGGACCGGGGCCTGCGAGGTCGGCTGGGCCGGTGCCGGCGCGGCGCCGGTCGGGGCCGGGGCGGTCGGCTGGCCGGTGGGCTGGTTGCCCAGGCCCGGCTTGACCGGCTTCGCCTTCAGGATCTTCTGCAGGTCCCAGTAGCCCTTGACGGCCGGGGTGATGACGTTGGCCTGGGCCCACTTCTCCCAGTCCTCGGGCTTCCACTTCTTGATCTCGTCGACCGTCGGGAGCTTGATCGGCGCGGCGCCCGGCTTGGCCGTGTCGCCCGCCGCGGCAGCGGTGGTGGGCGCCGCGGTCTGCGCCCCGGTCGAGCTGTCGCTGTTGTCCGGGCCGCACGCCGAGGCCAGCACCATCGTCAGCGCGACGACGGAGGCGCCCAGGGCGGCACGGGTGGTCCGGGATATCGATGACATCGTGTTCTGTTCCCCCTGTGAATGAACGCCATACGGCCCGATCCGCGGGTACGGCCGCGAGGGCCGCAGGTATGGCAGGTGAGGAGTCTGCCATGCCGCATAAGGGCTTTCTCACGTCCGCCCCCGACTGCGACGAGGCTGTCACGGGATCGGCACCGGATCGGCACCTCGGCATTGCCGCCTTCGCCGGCGCCGGTCCCGCGGCTCCGACGCCGGTCCGCGGGGCGTACGGAAATTCGGTTGCGGAGCGGTGCGCGGGGTCCGTAGCGTCGTGTCCGTCAGTCACCCGAACAGGAGCAGGCCGTTGAACTACTGAGGTCCCAGGACACCGCCCCGCCGCGCAGGCCGCTTCGCCGCGCGGTGTGCGTCATGGTGTGCGACCTCGGTCACGGCCCCTGTGGTTCCCCACGGCTCGTGCGGCGTTCTTCTCAGCTGTCCTCCGCCGCGTTCTGCCGTTCTCCGCCGCTTCCCGCCGTTTTCCGCCGAGCCCTTTCGCGCCCTTCCGCACCCGCGGTGTCTCCCCGTGTTGCTCACCCCGTTTCTCCACCAGCAACCAACCGGGAGGCCGACCATGGCACAACCCACCACCGCCGTCCTCTGCACCGACCTCGACTTCGAGTGGCCCGACGGCAAGTCCGTCCTCGACGGCTTCCAGCTCGCCGTCGGCCCCGGCCGCACCGGCCTGATCGGGCTCAACGGCGCCGGCAAGTCCACGCTGCTGCGGCTGATCGCCGGGGACCTCACGCCCTCCGGCGGCACCGTCCGCGTCGCGGGCGAACTCGGCTACCTGCCGCAGGGGCTGACGCTCGACACCGCCCTGCGCGTGGACGAGGCGCTCGGCGTCCGGGCCGCCCGCGAGGCCCTGCACGCCATCGAGTCCGGCGACACCGCCCAGCACCACTTCGACGCCGTCGGAGACGACTGGGACGTCGAGGAGCGCGCCCGCGCCACCCTCGACAAGCTCGGCCTCCAGCGGCTCGACCTCGACCGCACCACCGGCGAACTCTCCGGCGGCGAGGCCGTGTTGCTGCGGCTGGCCGCCTTGCTGATGCGCCGCCCCGACGTCCTCCTGCTCGACGAGCCCACCAACAACCTCGACCGTGCCGCCCGCGAGCGGCTCTACGAGACGGTGGCCGGCTGGCGCGGCGTCATGCTGATCGTCAGCCACGACCGCGAACTGCTCGAACACGTCGACCAGATCGCCGACCTGCGCGACGGCCGGATCACCTGGTACGGCGGCAACTTCACCGAGTACGAGCGCACGCTCGCCGCCCAGCAGGAGACGGCCGAGCGGCTCCTGCGCAACGCCGAGGCCGACGTCCAGCGCCAGAAGCGGGACCTCGCCGACGCCCGCATCCGGCTCGACCGCAGCGCCAGCTACGGCAAGAAGCGCTCGGTCACCCGCAACGACCCGCACATCTTCGCCGGCATGCTCAAACGCCAGGGCCAGGAGACGGCGGGCCGGCTCACCGGCATGCACACCGAGCGGCTGGAGGAGGCCAAGCAGCGGCTCACCGCCGCCGAGGAGGCGGTCCGCGACGACGCCGAGATCCGGATCGACCTCCCGCGCACCGCCGTCCCGGCCGGTCGCACCGTGCTCACCCTGCAGAAGGTCCGGCTGCCCAACGGCGCCACCGCCGACCTCGACCTGCGCGGCCCCGAGCGGATCGCGCTGGTCGGGGGCAACGGCAGCGGCAAGACCACCCTGCTGCGCACCATCGCGGGCGAACTCGTCCCGCCGGCGGGGGAGGTCACCACGCCGGTGCCGCTGCGCCACCTGCCCCAGCGGCTCGACCTGCTGGACGACGGGCTCACCGTCGCGCAGAACGTCAAGCGGTTCGCCCCCGCCGCCGGGGACAACGCGATCCGCGCCCGGCTCGCCCGCTTCCTGTTCCGCGGCGGGCGGGCCGACCAGCCGGCCGTCACGCTCTCCGGCGGCGAGCGGTTCCGGGCCACCCTGGCCGCCCTGCTGCTGGCCGACCCGCCGCCGCAGCTCCTGCTGCTCGACGAGCCGACCAACAACCTGGACCTCGCCAGCGTCCGCCAGCTCACCCAGGCGCTCGCCGCCTACCAGGGCGCGCTGATCGTGGCCAGCCACGACCTGCCGTTCCTGCGCGGCCTCGGTCTCACGCGGTGGCTGGAGCTGGACGGGGAGCTGAGGGCGGTGGCCCCGATGTAGCCGTGGCCTGCTCCCGCCCACCGATGTTGTTCCTCGTCCGACAGCACACGGCGGGCCGGGCTCAGGGCCGAGTCCTTGAGCCCGGCCCGCTCGTCGGGGGTGAACACCGGCACCCGCGGGTCCGGCGGGACGCCCGGACCGTCGAAGCCGTCCTTCCGCGCCGTGGTGCGGTCCGGTGTTCAACTGCCTTGGGAGCCAGTAGCATCGGGGTCATGCCAGCGCTCAACATCGAGTACACCGAGCACGAGCTCGCCGCGATCCGGGCGGCGGCGGCCGCGGACGGGAAGAGTGTCAAGGCGTACGTGCACGACCTGAGCGTGCGGGAGCAGCAGCGGCGGGTCTTCGTCGATCACGCGGTGTCCTTCTGGAAGGAGCACCGCGCGGAGTTCGACGCGGCGTTCCCGGAGGACGCGCCCGCCGCGTGAGGGGGCGGGCGTGACGGTGTTGCACGTCGATCTGCGCTGGCTGCTGGACGTCCAGGAGCACGCCTCGCCGGAGGACCTCAGCGTGCGGGACTACTCGGCGCTCCAGGCCGCCGTCGCGCGACACCGGGTCAACACCGCGCAGCTCGGGCACGAGGCCGACGCCGCGTGGTGCGCCGCGACGCTGATGCACACGATCGTCCTGCTGCGGCCGCTCCCGGTGCGCAACAACCTGTACGCCTGCATGACCACGGCCGCGTACATGCATGCCGCCGGCGAGGGCGTCGACCCTCCGTACGGGGCGCTGGTGGAGCTGGCCCGGGACGTCGCCGAGGGCCGGGCGGACGTCTACACGGCGGCCGACCGGATCCGCTCCTGGCGGATCTGAGCACGCGTGGGCGGATCCCACGAGTGATCGACCGGCCGCCGGGGTTCGGTGCTACGCCTCGGTGGCGGCGGGCCGCAGCTTGCCCGCGACCAGCGTGCCCAGCCGGTCCAGGCCGACCACGGCCGCGCCGAGCACGACGAACTCGACCGTCAGCATGCCGATCTGACCCCACACGTAGCCGTATCCCTTGGTCGTCGGGTCGAAGAAGAAGTACGGGTACTTCAGCGGGAAGTCGGCGAACAGCGCGTTGCGGGTGAGCACGATCGCCGCGTACCCGAGCGGGAAGGCCAGCCAGAGCGGGATGTCCCGCCAGGCGGAGGCGTTGCGGGGCTTGAGCAGCAGCCAGTCGGCGACCACCATCAACGGCGTCACGTAGTGCAGGAAGAACGACGACCAGTGCGCCAGCTTGTCCGGCCCGTCGACGAGCCCCGGCAGCGGGTTGGCGCCGTGCTGGAGCAGGATGTGCGAGACCAGCCCGGTGATGACGATGTACAGCGTGGCGGCGCCGCGCAGTCTGGGCGCGGGCGCGTCCACGGTGCCGCGCTTGAGCATCCAGTAGGCCGCGCCGATGAAGTAGCCGAGCACGATGACGTTGCTCTGTACGGTGAAGTACACGAGCGACGCGTTGCCGAGCGTCAGACCGAGGAATGCCGACAGCGCGATGCCCATGCGCCACCACAGCGCCGGGCGGGTCCGGACTGACATGCGGCCACCAGTTCGTTTCAGGCGATACGGGAGGTATCGGACGGGCAGGGGATCGAAGCACTCTACTCGCAGGTAGTGGCCGGATGAAAGAATCGTTCCTGCGTGGAGGGCGCTGAGCGGCTCAGCCGGGGAGCGCGAACCCCGAGCGGCTCAGCCGGGGAGCACGAATCCCGACTCGTACGCCGCGATCACCGCCTGGGTGCGGTCCCGGGCGCCGAGCTTCGCGAGCACGCTGCCGACGTGGGTCTTCACCGTCTCCTGGCTGACGACCAGCTCCCGCGCGATCTCCCCGTTGTTCAGCCCGGTGGCCATCAGCCGCAGCACCTGGGCCTCGCGCTCGGTCAGCCGCCCGATCGGCCCCCGGTCCGGGGCGGCGGCGCCGCGGGCGGCCGCGGGCGCGTGCCGCAGGGCGAGCTCCCGGACGGCCGCCGGGAACAGCAGCGAGTCCCCGCGGGCGACCAGCCGCACCGCCTGCACCATCTCCTCGGCCCGCGCCCGCTTCAGCAGGAACCCGGCGGCACCGGCCCGCAGCGCGTCGTACACGTGGTCGTCGTGCTCGAAGGTGGTCACGACGAGGATCCGCGGCGGCTCGGCCATCCCGCCGACCAGCTGTTCCGTCGCCCGGATCCCGTCGATGCCGGGCATCCGGACGTCCATGAGCACGACGTCCGGCCGCAGTTCGCGCACCAGTGGCACGACCTCGGCGCCGTCCGCCGCCTCGCCGACGACGTCGAGGTCCGGCTCGGCGTCGATCACCACCCGCAGGCCCATCCGGACCAGCCGTTCGTCGTCCGCGATCACCACGCGGATGTTCCCCGTCATCTCGTCTTCCCCGTCGGTTGGTTGGCGTTCGGTCGGCGTTCGGTTGGCGTCTGGGTGGCGCTCGGTCGGCGTCGGTCGGTGTCGGTTCGCATCGGTCGGCGTCCGGTGGGTGTGTGGTCGATGTCCGGTGTCCGGTGGCTGATCGGCCGGCGTTCCATCCGTTCCTACCGGCCGGCGGGCAGCCAGACGGCCAGCCGCCACGCCGTGCCGTCCCCGGTCGGCCCCGCCTCGCTGCCGCCGCGCAGCGCCGCCGCCCGTTCCCCGATGCCGCGCAGCCCGCGCCCGCCGCCGGGGCGGCTGGGGCGCGCGGAGCCCAAGGGGTTGGTCAGTTCGATGTCCACCCGGCCGTCGGCCAGGGCCACCCGCAGCGCGGCCGGCGCGGGCCCGGCGTGCCGCAGCACGTTGGTCAGGCCCTCCTGGACGATCCGGTACGCCTCGCGGGAGACCGCCGGCGGGAGCCGGTCCAGGCCGGGGGAGAGCTCGGCGTCGACCCGCACGCCGGTGCGGGCGAGCTGACGCAGCAGGTCGTCCAGCCCGGTCAGGGTGGGGCCGGCGGGTCCGTCTCCGGTCTCCTCCTCGCGCAACAGCCCGAGCACGGTGTCGAGTTCGGCGACGGCGGCCCGCGCGGTCTCCTCGATCGCGGCCAGCGCCTCGGCGGCGAAGTCCGGGTCGCTGCGCAGCACCCTGGCCGCCGCCGAGGCCTGGATGCCGACGGCGCTCAGCGCGTGCCCGACCGAGTCGTGCAGTTCCCGGGCCAGCCGGTTGCGCTGGGCGAGCACGGCGGCCCGGCGTTCGGCCACGGCCAGCCGTTCCTCGGGGGTCGGGCCGAGCAGGACGGGCGCCCAACGCGCGAGCAGCGCGCCGCACGCCGCGTTGGTGCCGGCGATCAGGGCCAGGACGGCCAGGCCGAGGGCGACGCCGGTGAGCATCCAGCCGGGAAAGCCCCGCTCCCAGTAGTGGGTGAGGTCGTTGACCCCCGGGAAGTCGAAGATGAGCACGACCGCGAACGGCGCCCCGGCCAGCGTCATCCCGGCGACCACCCCGCCGAGGAACAGGTGCAGCACGTACCAGCCGGCCGCGCGGCGCCGGGCCGCCCACGACCGGGCGGGGCCGGTGGCCAGCGCCTCGGGCCGGTCGGGCGTGCACAGGGCCCGCGCCGCCGCGCTCTCCAGCGTGCGGACGGTCGGCAGCAGGGCGGTGACGGCGGCCATCGGCAGCGAGGTGCCCACCGAGAGGAGCTGGAGCAGGAGTTGGCGCAGGTGGGACTGGTTGTTGTTGAGCGCCCCGAACAGTACCTGCGACAGCAGCCAGTACGGCATCAGCAGGGCGCCGCCGAGTACCAGGTGCACCCAGCGCAGCCGTGCCCGTCGTCCGAACAGCGTCTCCGCCGTCCGCCGGATCCGCCCCTGCCGCTGCGCCCGCGCGCCCGTTTTCACCTGCCCGCCCCCGTGGTCACGCGCGCGACTCTACGGCAGGCGACGGCCTTGCGGCGGCGGCCGCCGCCCGTTCGGTCAGCGCCATCGCGCCCGCCGCCAGGGCCAGCAGGCCGGCCACGACCTGCCCGGCCTCCACCAGGACCATCAGCCCGGGCACCGCGTGAGGCAGGTCCGGGACGGTCGTCGTGCTTCCGAACGCCACCAACTGCCAGGCGCCCCAGGCGAAGACCGACCCGGCCGCGGTCCACGCCACCGCGAACGGCGTCCGCAGCCGCCGCCCCGGCCCGATCCGGAATACCAGCACCAGCAGGGCACCGGCGGAGGCCACCGCCATCAGCGCCGTCACCGCGTCCATCGTCGCGATCGACCTGCTGCGCTCCTCGGCCCACTGCAGCGGCAGCCCGACCGTCCCGCCCGCCGCCCAGTACGCCCGGACCACCGCGACGCCCAGCCCGAGCAGCGCGGCCACGCCCGCGAAGACGCGCTGCACGACGAGCGTGGGGGAGTCCGGCAGGTCGCCGATCCGGTCGTGCAGCAGGCCCGCCCAGCGCCGGCGGGCGTACAGGACGAAGGCGAGGATCAGTGCCACGCCCTGCACCGAGAACCCGCCGTACACCAGCCCGAACACCCAGCCCGCGAGGCCGTCGTCGGCCTGCTGCGCCGCGTTCTGGTGCTCCGGGCCGAGCACCAGCCCGGCGATCAGTGTCACCGGCACGGCCACCAGGATCGTTCCGAGCAGCCCGGTCGCCACCCACATCGGGAACGCCACCAGCCCGGCCCGCACCCGTCGGCCCCACGGCCGGACGAAGGTGAGCGCGAGTGCCAGGGCGATCGCGTCCATCCCGAAGGTGATGAGGTTGAGCAGCCAGAGCTTGTCCATGGAGCCCGGGTCGCGCACGCCGACCTCGGACCCGCTCAGCCAGAGCGACTTGAGCGTCAGGTAGGGCACCGTCGAGGCCATCGCGACTCCGGCCGCGACGCCCCGCACCACATCCTCTTTGTTCCTCATGCCCCTACGGTCGCGCCGGGGGCGGGGGCGGCACGTCGGTCCTGGAAACGATCCCCCTCCCCCTGGCGGGGGATCCGGCAACGGGGTCCTGCGCCAGGGGGAGGGGAGGGGGGAGAGGGAGGGTGAGGGGAGGTGAAGGGGCGGGGTGGGGCGGGGTGGGGTCTCAGGGCATCCGGTGGATCAGGCGCTCCTCGTGGTCGACCCTGCCGTCCGGGTCCGGGACCAGCCCGAGCCGCTCGGCCAGCCGCCGCGACGGCAGGTTGTCGGCACGGATCAGCGCGGTCACCGGCAGGCCGGGGAACCGGGGCAGGGCCTCCGCGAGCGCGGCCCGGGCCGCCTCGGCCGCGTACCCGAGCCCCCAGGCGGCGGGCCGGAACCGGTAGTAGAGGTTGAACACCGGCTCGTCGTCCAGCGTGTGGAAGCACACCCCCGCGAACCCGATCACCACCCCCGGCTCCTCGCGCGTCGCCACCGTGCAGTACCCGACCCCGTCCCGCGTCCACTGCGCCACGAAGCCGTCCAGCATCGCCCGGCTCTCCGAGCGCTCCCGGTGCGGCCCGTGCGGGTTGTACCGGTTGGTCTCCGGATCCCCGTGAACGGCGAACACCGCCTCCACGTCGTCGTCCTGCGGCCGCGTCAGCAGCAGCCGTCCGGTCTCGGTGACGATCGTGCGTCCGGCAACGGTCATGACGGTTCCCCCGTGTCATCCGTAATAGATCCAGTGCACCCTAGACCATTACCCCCGTCGTCCGCCTCACGGAATCGGCTCACATCCGACCGCCTCGCCCCCGGCCGGGTGGTGAAGTCCGGGTTCCCCCTGCGTGGCTCACATTTTCCCGGTGCGGAGGGGGTGCCCCTCGCAGCGCGAAGACGTTATTGGGTAGCGCCGTCAGCGGGCGGAGGGACTCTCCGTGGTCGTCGCGGCACGGGGGGGTTGGGGTGTCGAGGTCTTGTTACCGGCGGGTCGCTTCTCTATCATCGCGAGTGTTACAGCTTTACTGTCAAACCCCGAAGGGTTCTGCAGCCAGTGCGTGACACCAGTGGTTCCCAGGCCTCGGGTGGCGGTCCGTTGGCGGGTGTGCGGGTGGTCGAGCTCGCGGGGATCGGCCCCGGGCCGTTCGCCGGCATGTTGCTCGCGGACCTCGGCGCCGACGTGGTGCGGGTGGACCGGCCCGACCCCTCGCCGCTCGGCATCGACCCGGCGCGGGACGTCACCAACCGCAACAAGCGCTCGGTGCTGATCGACCTCAAGTCCCCGGACGGGCCTGCCCGGGTGCTCGACCTCGTCGAGCGGGCCGACCTGCTGATCGAGGGCTACCGGCCCGGGGTCGCCGAGCGGCTCGGCGTCGGCCCGGACGCCTGCCTCGCGCGCAACCCCGCGCTGGTGTACGGCCGGATGACCGGCTGGGGGCAGGAGGGGCCGCGCTCCGCGCAGGCCGGACACGACATCGGCTACGCGGCGGTCGCCGGCGTGCTCGGGCTGGTCGCCGCCCCCGGCGGGGCCGAGGAGGCGCCCGGGATCCCCGCGAACCTGCTCGGCGACTACGCGGGCGGCTCCCTCTACCTCGTCGTCGGCCTGCTCGCCGCCCTGCACCACGCCCGCGCCACCGGCACCGGCCAGGTCGTCGACGCGGCGATCGTGGACGGCGCCGCGCACCTCGGCAGCATGCTGTGGGGCCTGCTCGCGGCCGGCCACTGGCAGGACCGCCGGGGCGTGAACCTGCTCGACGGCGGCGCCCCCTTCTACGCGGTCTACCGGGCGGCGGACGGCGGTCACCTCGCCGTCGGCGCGCTGGAGCCGCGCTTCTACGCCGAGTTCGCCCGCCTGCTCGGCCTCGGCCCGGACGCGCCCGGCCAGCACGACCTCGCCCGCTGGCCCGAACTGCGCACCCTGATCGCCGAACGCTTCGCCACCCGCACCCGCGCCGAGTGGGAGGCCGTCTTCACCGGCTCCGACGCCTGCGTGGAACCCGTCCTGACGCTGCGCCAGGCCGTCTCCGACGCCCACCTGGCGGCGCGCGGCACCTACGTCGAGGCGGACGGCGTCACCCAGCCCGCCCCCGCCCCGCGGTTCTCCGCCACCCCCGGCTCGCTGCGCCGCCCGCCGGCCAGGCCCGGCGCGCACACCGCCGAGGTGGCCCGCGACTGGGACGTGCCCCTCCTGAGCCCCGACCCGGACAACTCCGCAGCAGAACAAGGAGCGTAGCGTTGCAGCGCGACATCTTCACCGAGCAGCACGACGACTTCCGGGACACCGTCCGGTCGTTCCTCGCCAAGGAGGTCCTGCCGCACTACGACCGCTGGGAGAAGGCCGGCATCGTCGACCGCTCCGCCTGGCTCGCCGCCGGGCGGCAGGGGCTGCTCGGCATCGCCGCCCCGGAGGAGTTCGGCGGCGGCGGCGCCCCGGACTTCCGCTACGCCGCGGTGCTGGCCGAGGAGTTCGCGCGCGCGGGCGTCCCCGGGCTGGCGATCGGGCTGCACAACGACATCATCGGCCCCTACCTCACCTCGCTCGCCACCGAGGAGCAGAAGCGCCGCTGGCTGCCCGGCTTCTGCAGCGGCGAGATCATCACCGCGATCGCGATGACCGAGCCCGGCACCGGCTCCGACCTCCAGGGCATCCGCACCCAGGCGGTCGACCAGGGCGACCACTACCTGCTCAACGGCGCCAAGACCTTCATCTCCAACGGCATCCTCGCCGACCTCGTGATCGTCGTGGCCCGCACCACCCCCGAGGGCGGCGCGCACGGCCTGAGCCTGCTCGTCGTCGAGCGCGGCACGCCCGGCTTCGAGCGCGGCCGCAACCTCGACAAGATCGGCCAGAAGTCCCAGGACACCGCCGAACTGTTCTTCGAGGACGTCCGGGTGCCGAAGGAGAACCTGCTCGGCGAGCTCAACGGCGGCTTCGTCCACCTGATGCAGAACCTCGCCCAGGAGCGCCTCGCGATCGCCGTCGCCGCGATCGCCGGAGCCGAGTACCTGGTCGAGATCACCACCGACTACGTCAAGCAGCGCGAGGCCTTCGGCCGTCCGCTCGCCAAGCTCCAGCACGTGCGCTTCGAGATCGCCGAGCTCGCCACCGAGTGCGCCGTCACCCGGGCGTTCGTCGACCGCTGCATCACCGAGCACAATCGCTACGCTCTCACCCCGGCGGACGCCTCGATGGCCAAGTGGTGGGCCACCGAACTGCAGAAGCGCACCGCCGACCGGTGCCTCCAACTGCACGGCGGGTACGGGTACATGAGTGAGTTCCCGGTCGCCCGGGCGTTCACCGACGGGCGCATCCAGACCATCTACGGCGGCACCACCGAGATCATGAAGGAGATCGTCGGCCGCTCCATCCTCGGCTGACGCCCTTCCGTCCGGCCTCCGGCCCTCCCGGATCTCCCGGTTCTCCTCGTCCTCCGGCCCCTAAGCCCTGAATCCCCTAAGCCCCGAAGCTCTGAAGTCCCGAAGTCCTGAAGCCCCGAAAGGCGTTCCCACCGTGACCACCGAAGCGTACGTCTACGACGCGATCCGCACCCCGCGCGGCCGGGGCAAGGCCACCGGCTCGCTGCACGGCACCAAGCCGATCGACCTGGTCGTCGGCCTGATCCACGAGCTGCGCGGCCGCTTCCCCGACCTGGACCCGGCAGCGATCGACGACATCGTGCTCGGCGTCGTCAGCCCGATCGGCGACCAGGGCTCCGACATCGCCCGGATCGCCGCCATCGCGGCCGGCCTGCCCGACACCGTCGCCGGCGTGCAGGAGAACCGCTTCTGCGCCTCCGGCCTGGAGGCCGTCAACCTGGCCGCCGCCAAGGTCCGTTCCGGCTGGGAGGACCTGATCCTGGCCGGCGGCGTGGAGTCCATGTCCCGGGTGAAGATGGCCTCCGACGGCGGCGCCTGGTTCGCCGACCCGATGACGGCCTACGAGACCAACTTCGCCCCGCAGGGCATCGGCGCCGACCTGATCGCCACCATCGAGGGCTTCTCGCGCACCGATGTGGACGCCTTCGCCGCCGAGTCCCAGGCCCGCGCCGCCAAGGCCCAGGCGGACGGCCTCTTCGACCGCTCGGTCGTCCCGGTGCGCGACCGCAACGGCCTGGTGGTCCTGGACCGCGACGAGTTCATCCGCCCCGGCACCACGGTCGAGACCCTGGCCGGCCTCAAGCCCTCCTTCGCCCAGATCGGCGACGCCGGCGGCTTCGACGCCGTCGCGCTGCAGAAGTACCACTGGGTCGAGGCCATCGACCACGTCCACCACGCCGGCAACTCCTCCGGCATCGTGGACGGCGCCGCGCTGGTCGCCATCGGCAACCGCGAGGTCGGCGAGCGGTACGGGCTGCGCCCCCGCGCCCGGATCGTCTCCGCCGCCGTCTCCGGCTCCGAGCCGACCATCATGCTCACCGGCCCCGCCCCGGCCACCCGCAAGGCCCTCGCCAAGGCCGGGCTCACCGCCGCCGACATCGACCTCGTCGAGATCAACGAGGCCTTCGCCGCCGTCGCACTGCGCTTCATCCGCGAACTCGGCTTCCGCCACGACCAGGTGAACGTCAACGGTGGCGCGATCGCGCTCGGCCACCCGCTCGGCGCCACCGGCGCGATGCTGATCGGCACCGTGATCGACGAACTGGAGCGGCGCGACCTGCGCTACGGCCTCGTCACCCTGTGCGTGGGCGGCGGCATGGGCATCGCCACCGTCGTCGAGCGCATCTGACCTCCCCGTTCCTCGGATCCCCGGAGACCCTGACCTCATGAGCGACACCACCACCATCCGCTGGGAGCAGGACCAGGACGGCGTGGTCACCCTCGTCCTCGACGACCCCACCCAGTCCGTCAACACCATGAACGACGCCTTCACCGCCGACTTCGACACCGTCGTCGAGCGGCTGGCCGGCCTCGCCGCCTCGGACGAGCTGCGCGGCGTCGTCGTCACCTCGGGCAAGAAGACCTTCTTCGCCGGGGGAGACCTCCGGATGCTCTCCGCCGCCCGCCCCGAGGACGCCGCCGCCGTCTTCGAGAAGTCGATGCGGCTCAAGCGCGCGCTGCGCACCCTGGAGACCCTCGGCAAGCCGGTCGTCGCGGCCGTCAACGGCAGCGCCCTCGGCGGCGGGCTGGAGATCGCGCTCGCCTGCCACCACCGGATCGCCCTGGACACCCCCGCCAGCCGGATCGGCCTGCCCGAGGTGACCCTCGGCCTGCTGCCGGGCGGCGGCGGGGTGGTCCGCACGGTGCGGCTGTTCGGCATCGCCGACGCCCTGCTCAAGGTGCTGCTCCAGGGCCGCCAGTACCGCCCGGCGCAGGCGCTGGAGCAGGGCATCGTCCACGAACTCGCCGCCACCCCGGAGGAGCTGACGGCGAAGGCGCGGGCCTGGATCGCGGCCAACCCGACCGCCGTCCAGCCCTGGGACGTCAAGGGCTACAAGATCCCCGGCGGCACCCCGTCGACCCCGGCGCTCGCCGCCAACCTGCCCGCCTTCCCGGCCAACCTGCGCAAGCAGCTGGCCGGCGCGCCCTACCCGGCCCCGCGCAACATCCTCGCCGCCGCCGTCGAGAGCTCCCAGGTGGACATCGACACGGCCATGGTGATCGAGGCCCGCTACTTCACCGAGCTGGCCTGCGGACAGACCAGCAAGAACATGATCCAGGCCCTGTTCTTCGACATGCAGGCCGTCAACTCGGGCGCCGGCCGCCCGAAGGACGTCGAGAAGCGGACGGTCCGCAAGGTCGCCGTGCTCGGTGCGGGCATGATGGGCGCGGGCATCGCCTACGCGTGCGCCAAGGCCGGCATCGAGGTCGTGCTCAAGGACGTCAGCGTCGAGGCCGCCGAGCGCGGCAAGGCCTACAGCGCGGGCCTGCTGGACAAGGCCGTCGCCCGGGGCCGCTCCACCGAGGCCAAGCGCGACGAGCTGCTCGCCCGGATCACCCCCACCGGCGACCCGGCCGACCTGGCCGGCTGCGACGCGGTGATCGAGGCCGTCTTCGAGAACACCGAGCTCAAGCACAAGGTGTTCCAGGAGATCGAGGGCGTCGTCGCCCCCGACGCGCTGCTCTGCTCCAACACCTCCACCCTGCCCATCGGCGTGCTCGCCGAAGGCGTGCAGCGCGTGGGCGACTTCATCGGCCTGCACTTCTTCTCGCCGGTCGACAAGATGCGGCTGGTAGAGATCATCCGCGGTCCGCAGACCGGCGACGAGGCCCTCGCCCGCGCCTTCGACCTCGTCCGGCAGATCGACAAGACCCCGATCGTCGTCAACGACTCGCGCGGCTTCTTCACCTCCCGGGTGATCGGCCAGTTCCTCAACGAGGGCGTCGCCATGGTCGGGGAGGGCATCGAGCCCGCCAGCATCGAGCAGGCCGCGGCCCAGGCCGGCTACCCCGCCAAGGTGCTCTCGCTGGTGGACGAGCTCACCCTCACCCTGCCCCGCAAGATCCGCGACGAGTACCGCCGCGCCACCGAGGCGGTCGGCGGCACCTGGACGCCGCACCCGGCCGACGCGGTCGTCGACCGTATGGTCGACGAGTTCGGCCGCCCCGGCCGCAGCGGCGGCGCCGGCTTCTACGAGTACGGCGAGGACGGCCGGCGCGGGCGGCTCTGGCCGGGGCTGCGCGAGCACTTCACCCGCGCCGACGCCGAGGTGCCCTTCGAGGACCTCAAGGAGCGCATGCTGTTCAGCGAGGCGCTCGACTCGGTGCGCTGCCTGGAGGAGGGCGTCCTGACCTCCGTCGCCGACGCGAATGTCGGCTCCATCCTCGGCATCGGCTTCCCGGCCTGGACCGGCGGTGTGTTCCAGTACATCAACGGCTACGAGGGCGGCCCGGCCGGCTTCGCGGCCCGGGCCCGCGAGCTCGCCGCTGCCTACGGCGAGCGGTTCGCGCCGCCCGCGCTGCTGGAGCGGATGGCGGCGGAGGGGCGGACGTTCTCCGACTGAGGACTCCGACCGGGGACTCTGCCAGGGGTCTCCGGCTGAGGACTCTGCCGGGGGTCTCCGCCTGAGGTGCGCTGCCTGAGGCGGAGGTCCTCCGCCTCGCGGGCGCTTCCCGAGGTGCGCCCCCCGGGTGCGCCGACGGATCCGTCAGTCCTGGGCGGGTGGGGCCGTGTCACGCACGGCCTCACCCAACTCCTCGCGCAGCGACCGCTGGAACGCCGTCACGAGCGCCTGCGCCACCATCGGCTGGATGTGGTCGGTCAGCGCCTTCATCCGCACCAGATCGTCCGGTGCGGGTTCGCTCTCCCGATAGGGCTTCCACACCGTCTCCCGGAAGAGCCGGTGCAACTCCCGGGCCGTGGCCCGGCTGTGCTCCAGCACCACGGCCCGGGCGGCCAGCAGCGTCTCCAGCGGGATCGGCACGTCCAGGATGCGCACCCCCAGCGGGAGCAGCCCCGGATCCACCCGGAACACCTCCGGGTCGGCCGTCCGTTCCAGCGCCCCCATCGCGAGGAGCCGGTCCACCTGCTCCTCGGACAGCTCGCGCCCGGCCCGGCGTTCCAGTTGCTCCCGTCCGACCTCCTCGGCAGCCTCCGGGGTCCAGGAGGCCACCAGCGCGCGGTGGATGGCGAGGTCCAGCGGCGTGCTGTCCTCCGGCAGACGGGCGAGGTAGCGCTCGATCGCGGCCAGCGTCAGCCCCTGTCGCTGCAACTCCTCGATCAGCCCCAGCCGGTCCAGGTGCGTGACGCCGTACAGCCCGACGCGGCGCGGCCCCAACTCGGGCGGCGGCAGCAGCCCCTTCGTCCCGTAGAACCGGACGGTCCGCACCGTGACCCCGGCCCGCGCCGCCAGCTCGTCCACCGTCAGCCGGACCTCACCCGCCACGGCCCCGTGCTCCCCCATCCGCCGCCTCCCGCTGCGCTGGCACACTCATGCTGTAACAGCAGCAGTGTGACAGTGCCCGCCCCGCCGGTCCACCGCGTCCTTGAGCGCTGTCGACCCGGATCACTGTCGATCCGGGACACTGCCGATCCGGGACACTGCCGCTCCGGGGCCCTGCTGTTTTGGGACGTTGCCGCTCTGGGGCACGCGACCGGCGGGGCGGGGCGACGGCCGGTTCAGCGGGAGGCGGTCTCCGCCAGGCCGGGGTGGTGGCGGCGGGTGACCTCAGGATGGGCCCTTGTGTACCCCTTCCACTCGTTTTGCCCGAATTCGGCGAACAGCGGGTTGTCCGGGTCCTCGGTCGCGCCGGGGGCGTGGTGCGCGAGCGGGAAGTCGAGCGGCTCGATGTGGGCGTCGAGGCGGGGGTTGTAGAAGAACGGCACCGAGTAGCGCTCGTGCGCTCCGGGCGGGCTGACCACGCGGTGGCTGGTGGCCTTGAGGTAGCCGTCGGTGGCGACCTCCAGCAGCTCGCCGAGGTTGACGACGAAGGCGCCCTCCAGCGGCGGGATGTCGAGGAAGGTGCCGTCCGGGCGCTCGACCTGGAGCCCGCCGACGGTGTCCTGGAGGAGCAGCGTGATGAAGCCGTAGTCCTTGTGCGCGCCGACGCCCTGGCCGGCGCCGTCCGGGGCGGTGCCGGGGTAGCGGACGAGCTTGAGCCGCAGGTGGGGGTGGCCGGCGAAGGCGGCGTCGTAGAAGTCGGGGCGGGCCCCGATCGCGGTGAGGAGTTCGTGCAGCAGGTGGCGGGCGACGGAGCCCAGGCGGTCGATCCACCCGAGGGCCGCGGTGCGCAGCTCGGGGAGCGCCGTGGGCCACTGGTTCGGACCCTCCAGCCACCAGTACGGCGGCTCGCCCCGGCCGGGGACGTGCGGGGGCAGCTCGGCACCGATGTCCAGCTGGTCGCGCCAGTCCTGGCTGCCGCCGGTGCGCTCGTCGCCGGTGCGGGTGTAGCCGCGGTAGTGGGGGGAGTTCAGGTTGCTCACGGCGAGCCGGTCGGCCTCGGGGAGGGCGAAGAAGGCCCGCATCGCTTCGGTGAGAGCGGCCGTCTCGGCCGGGGTTATGCCGTGGCCGACGAGCTGGAAGAAGCCGACGCCGGTGGCGGCGGCGCGGAGCTCGTCGTGCAGGCGGCGGCGGTCCTCGGGACCGCCGTCGGCGAGCGAGAGGTCGATCACCGGGAGTGACTGGAGGTGGGACAGGGTGTGCTGCTGCGTCATGGGTGACATCCGCTGGGTCTCGTCCCGGCCGGTCCCGGTGGTCGACCGGGGGAGGGCGGAGCGGTGGCCTGGTGCGGCGCGTGCTCCGGGTGCCGGGTGGTGGTGGCGGCCCGGTTGGGGCCGCCCTGAGGGTGGTGGCGCGAGGTTCAGCCGGAGCGTCGACAGGACATGCTCGTCACGCGGAGCAGGTCCACGTGGCGACGACGAACAAGGATGAGCACGTCACCAGCCTAAATGACCCGTTCTGTGTCGGGCGAGCCCCCTGCGGCGGAGGGCTCGTCCCCACTTCTCTACTTCTCTGTGCTCTTGTCAAGGAGCCGTTCTCTCGGCCGGGCGGTCCTCAGGCGCCCGGTGCTCGGTCGTGGGACATCTGGTCGTCGGCTCGCCGGCGGTCGGATCGGCGGCAGTCGGGTCGCCAGCAGTCGGGTCGCCAGCAGTCGGGTTCTCGGTGGTTCGTTTCTCGGTCGTTCAGTTCTTCTCCCCGTTGTTGAGGAAGGCGAGGACGGCCAGCACCCGCCGGTTGTCGTCGTCCGAGGGCTGGAGGTCGAGCCGGACGAAGATCGACGCCGTGTGCTTGGCGACCGCGCGCTCGGTGATCACCAGTTGCTGGGCGATCGCGGCGTTGGAGCGGCCCTCGGCCATCAGCGCGAGCACCTGCCGCTCGCGCGGGCTGAGGGTCGCGACCGGGCCGGCCGAGGAGTTGTGGGTGAGCAGTCGGGTGATCACCTCCGGATCCATCGCGGTGCCGCCCTGGGCGACCCGCCGTACCGCGTCGATGAACTGGGCGCCGTCCATCACCCGGTCCTTGAGCAGGTAGCCGATGCCCCCGGTGCTGCCGCCCGCCAGCAGCTCGCGGGCGTATAGCTGCTCGACGAACTGGGAGAGCACCAGCACGGGCAGCCCCGGGTGGGCCTGACGGGCCGCCAGGGCAGCGCGCAGCCCCTCGTCGGTGAAGCCGGGCGGGAGCCGTACGTCGACCACGGCGATGTCCGGCCGGTCGGCGGCCACCGCGGCGAGCAGGTCCTCACCCGTCTCCACGGCCGCCGTGACCTTCATGCCGTTGGCTTCCAACAATCGGGTCAGCCCGTCCCGGAGGAGGAAGAGGTCTTCGGCGATGACAACGCGCACGGGATCTCCAGGTTCACGATGGTCGGACCGCCCGGCGGGCTGCTGATCGCGAGCACCCCGTCGAACGCGGCCAGGCGGCGTTCGGTACCGCTGAGGCCGGTGCCCCGGGACGGGTCGGCGCCGCCGCGCCCGTCGTCGGTCACCGATATCCGCAGCAACCCGTCACTGTGCCCTATCTCGATCCACACGTGTGAGGCGCCCGCGTGTTTCACCACGTTGGCCAGCAGCTCGCTGACCGCGAAGTAGGCGGCGGACTCGACCGGCGCCGGGGGGCGGCCGGTCAGTGTGCCGGCGAAGGTGACCGGCAGGGGGAGGTCCAGTGCCGTGGCCTGGACGGCGTCGGCCAGGCCACGGTCCGCGAGCACCGGCGGGTGGATGCCGCGGACCAGGTCCCGCAGCTCGCCGAGCGCCTTGACCGAGGAGAGCCGGGCCTCGGCCAGCAGGGGGCGCAGCGCCACCGGGTCCTCCACCAGCTGGTCGGCGACGGTCAGCAGCATGCCGAGCGCCACCAGCCGGGCCTGGGCCCCGTCGTGCAGGTCCCGCTCGATGCGGCGCAGCTCGGCGGCGCCGGCGTCGATGGTGTCCGCCCTCGTCCGGGTCAGATGGCTGACCTGGCGGGCCAGTTCGGCCCGCCGGGAGGGCCCGAGCAGGAGGCGCGCGGCCCGCTCGTGCAGCCGCAGGACCGGAGGGGCGGCCCAGAGGGCGGCCACCGGAGCGACCCAGAGCCCCATCATGTAGACGACTCCCAGGTGGACCAGGGGGCCGTTGCGCCCCAGGACCTCCAGCGAGACCGGGGCGAGGACGACGAACGCGGCGGTGAACAGGTAGGCGAGCCCGCTGAGGGCCGTCCAGGCGAGGTCCCGCCAGGTCGCCGGGTCGGTCAGCCAGCCGCCGGACAGCAGCCGCTGCCACGGATCGGTGCCGGCGGCGCGGCGGTACGGCACCGGGACCGGGCGGCCGCTCCACTTCCCGACGACGCGCCTGGTCTCCGCCGCGACCCAGCGCGCGCCGAGCACTCCGAACACGAGCATCGCCGGGGCCAGCCAGAGCGAGCCGGAGCGGCCGCCGGGCGCCGCGCCGCCGTACAGGTGGGTGGCCATCACCGCGAGCGCGCCCGGTGCGGCCAGGGCGGCCCCGACCGCCCGGCCCCCGCCCCCGGTGGCCCAGCAGAGGGCCCAGAGGGCCACCGGCCCGAGCGGCACGAGCAGGATCAGCGGCCCGCCCGGCGAGCGCCCGCCCGAGTCGTCGGGGCCGAGCAGCGCGGCGGCCAGCAGGACCGGCCCGGCCGCCAGCGAGACCAGCCCGGTCACGCCCAGCGTGACCGCGTAAAGCGCTCGTACGCCGGCCACGACGGTGCCCTCTGCCCGCGCGGTGGCCCGCGTCACCACGTTCGTGTTCGTCCCGGCATCGGTCCTCATCCCGCGCCTCCTCTCCGTACGGCGGCCCGCAAGCCCCCCGGTCGATCGGTCGGCAGCCAGTCTGCAGCGCCGTCCACCTGCGGCGCTCTAGGTCTGAACCCCGAAAACCAGGTGTATCTGAATACACCTCAGAGATGCCGCCTAGACAGCTGTCCGGACCCGGGCCCCGGTTCGTAGCGTCGTGTTCCGTCAGTCGGCACCGGCCTTCCGGTGCCGGACCCCGAGCAGTGGAGGGCCCGTGAGTACGCCGATCATCCAGATCCGCGGCGTCGGCAAGACGTACGACCGATCCGACGCCGCCCGTGCCGCGCTGGCCGGGCTCGACCTCGAGGTGGGGGCCGGCGAGGCGCTGGCCGTGCTCGGCCGCTCCGGCAGCGGCAAGTCGACGCTGCTCAACCTGATCGCCGGGCTCGACCGGCCCAGCGAGGGCGGCGTGGTGGTGGACGGCGTCGCTGTGCACGAGCTCGGCGAGGCCGCGCTGGCCGAGTACCGACGGACGCGGATCGGCATGGTCTTCCAGTTCTTCAACCTCCTGGACGACCTGAACGTCGAGGACAACGTGCTGCTCCCGGCCCAACTGGCCGGGATGCGGCGGGAGAAGGCCCGGGCCCGGGCCGGTGAGCTGCTGGAGCGGCTCGGGGTGGCCCGGCACGCCACCGCCTTCCCCGGCCGGCTCTCCGGCGGCGAGCGCCAGCGCGTCGCGGTGGCCCGGGCGTTGATGAACCGTCCGCCGCTCCTGCTGGCCGACGAGCCGACGGGGGCGCTCGACTCGGCCTCGGCCGCCGACGTCCGGAGCCTGCTCACCGAACTCAACGCGGAGGGCCAGACGATCCTGTTGGTCACCCACGACACCGCGCTCGCCGACGCCTGCGCGAGCCGGACGATCGAACTGCTCGACGGCCGACTCGTCCGGGACACCGCGGCGCCCGTCACCGGAGGTGTGCGGTGAGCCGGCGGTGGGGTCACCCCCGACCGGGGGCCGGAGGAGAGCGGAGAACGGGACGGCGCGGGTGGGCGATCGCCCCTGCCGACGGAAGGGAGGTGGGCGCATGAGCGCGCTGAGCAAGGTGGTTCGGGCCGGGGTCGGGCGCAAGCGGGTGCAGACGCTCGTCATGGTCCTCACCACGATGATGTCCGTGACGGCGTGCATCCTCGCGATGGGGCTGCTGGTCGCCGCGCAGGGGCCCTACCAGCGCTCCTTCGCCGACCAGCGCGGCGCACACCTGAACGTGCTGTACGACCCGGCCAAGGCGACTCCCGCGCAGCTCGCGGCGACCGAGCACGTCCCCGGTGTGACGGCCTCGGCCGGCCCCTACCCGGCGGTCACGGTGCAGGCGCGGTCCGGGCCGGACACCCGGATCCCGCCGCCCGGGAGCCCGCTCCCGCCACTGACGCTGGTCGGCCGGGAGCAGGGCGGTCCGATGGACGACCTGCACATGCTGATGGGCCGGTGGGTCGCGGGCCCCGGTGAGGTGGTGTTCCTGGACGGCCACTCGCCGTTGGCCGTCGGCGACAGCATGGCCTTCCCCGACCTGCCAGGCAGGCCGACCCTCAAGGTCGTCGGCATCGCCTCCTCCGTCTCCTGGAGCGCGGACGGCTGGGTCGCCCCCGGGCAGGTCCCCGCGCTGACCGCGCCCGGTATGGTGCCCGCCCAGCAGTACCTCTACCGCTTCGCCCACGCCGCCACCGACGCCGAGGTCGATGCGGATCACGCCGCGCTCGTCGCCGCGGCGCCGCCCGGCGCGCTCACCACGGCCACCTCCTACCGACCGGCGCAGGCGGAGGCCAACCGGACGGCGGCGACCTTCGTCCCGTTCGTGACGGCCTTCGGGGTGCTCGGCCTGGCCATGTCGGTGCTGATCATCGGGGTGGTGGTCAGCGGCGCCGTCAGCGCGGCGACCCGGCGGATCGGCATCCTCAAGTCGCTCGGCTTCACCCCGGCCCAAGTGGCTCGCGCCTACGTCGGCCAGGCGCTGATCCCCGCCGGGATCGGCACCGCGCTCGGCGTGCTCGGCGGGAACGTGCTCTCCGTCCCCGTCCTCGGGCTGGCCCACAAGGCCCTGCACGGCGGCCTGCTCGGCATACCGCTCTGGGTGGACCTCGCGGTGCCGGCCGTCGCCCTGGCCGCCGTGGTGGCCACCGCACTGGTGCCCGCCCTGCGCGCCGGCCGGCTGCGCACGGTCGAGGCGCTCGCGGTCGGCCGCACGGCGCCGGGCGCCAAGCGGGCCACGGCCCGCGGCGGCGGTGCGGCGGGCTCGGGCCCGGTGGCCGCGGTCCAGCGGCTGATCGGCCGACTGTCGCTGCCGCGTGCCCTGAGCCTCGGGCTGGCGAGTCCGTTCAACCGACCTGGCCGCTCGGCGACCACCGCCGCCGCCGTGGTGCTCGGCACCGCAGGGGTCACGCTCTGCGTCGGCCTCACGCTCTCGCTCACCGGCTTCCAGGAGGGCCTGACGGCCGAGCACGCGGGCAAGGTCGTGGTGGAGGCCCCGATCGACGGCTCCGTGAAGGTCCCCGACCACGTGGACGAGGCGGCCGTGGCCGGGGCGATCGACACCCGCCCCGGCACCCGGGCCTGGTACAGCACCGTTCCGACCTCGGTCGCGGTGGCCGGGAACACCGCCCGCTCCGAAGTGGTGGCCTTCTCCGGCGACGCCTCCTGGAGCGGCTACCAGATGGTCTCGGGCCGCTGGTTCAACGGCCCCGGCGAGGCGGTGGTCGGCTCCGGCTACCTCCGGGCCAACCAGGCGAAGGTGGGCGACACCATCACCCTCACCGACCAGGGGCGCTCCACCCCGGTTCGGATCACCGGTGAGGTGCTGGCCACCAACGACCTGGTCTTCGTCGACCGGGCCGCGCCGACCGCGCTGGGCTCGCCCGTCCACGCCGAAGCGATCGCCTACCACATCGACCTCACCGCCGGCACCGATGCCAAGGCGTACGCGGACGGGCTCGACGCCGCCGTCCGGCCACTGGGCCTCGGCGCCGAGCCCGGTGGGACGCACCTCAACCTCGTCGTCCTCGCGATGAACACCCTGGCCGGGACACTGACCCTGCTGCTGATCGCGGTGGCCGGCCTCGGCGTTCTCAACACGGTGCTGCTGGACACCCGCGAACGGGTGCACGACCTCGGGGTGTTCAAGGCGCTCGGGATGTCGCCCCGGCAGACGGTCGGCATGGTGCTCACCTCCGTCTGCGGGAGCGGGCTGGTGGCCGGGCTGGTCGGAGTGCCGATCGGGATCCTGGTGCACCACTGGGTGATGCCGGCCACGGCGAGCGCCGCCGGGGTCGGGGTGCCCGAGGCGGACCTGGCCGTGTTCGCCCCCTCGGTGGTGGGGCCGCTGATACTCGGCGGCCTGGTGCTGGCGCTGATCGGCGCCCTCCTGCCCGCGACCTGGGCGGCCCGCACCCGGACGGTCACGGCGCTGCGCACCGAGTGAGGCCGCCGCCGGGCCGGGAGGTCGCTGCTCGGGGCGGCCGGAGCGGCGGCCCGGCCCGAGCAGCGTCCCGCGGCCGTGGCCTGCCACCGACCGCCCCAGACCGGCCCCAGACCGCCCCACCGCGCCGACCGCCCTGACGGCCCTGACCGGCCATCATCGACCGTCCTGACCTCCTTGACCGTCCTGATCAGCCGTGGCCTTCCACCGGCTGCCCCGACCGGCTGTTACCCGCAGGACCGGCTCAGGAGAGCCGCGCCGCCGCGTAGGCCTCCATGGCGGCCCGCTGGTAGGCGGCCAGGCCCGGGGCGACGGCCTCGTAGACGGCGTGCCACTGCTCGTGCTCCACGCAGGACCGGGCGATCGCGAGGTACTCCTCGACGGGGACCGGTCGGAGCGCGATGAGGGCCCGGTACTCCGTGTCGATCTTGGTCTGCACGGGTTCGGCGTCGGCCGGGAGGCCGTCCGTCATGAACTCGGCGAGCCGGATCATCTGCGCGGTCCGTTCGCGCTGGCCGGCCTCGACCTCGGCCGGGGACATCGTGGCGGTCGCCCGCAAGGCGGCCTCCGCGTGCTCGGGGAAGTCGCGGAGGCTCTCCGCGACGTCCGTGGGCTGGATGCCCTCGAACAGGTTCTCCGGGCGGTTGATGCTGGTCATGGGTGTGCCGTCCTTCCTGGATCGTTCCAGTTCGGCGATCGTGCGGGAGACGGTGGTGGCCAGGCCGTCCAGCCGGTCCCGCTCGGCGACCAACCGGTGGTGGTGGCCGCGCAGGGCCTCCAGTTCGTCCACCTGCTCGCCGAGGATCCGGGCGATCTCGGTCAGCCCGACGCCCAGTGCCCGCAGCACGAGGATCTGCTGCAGATGCAGCAACTGCCGCTCCTCGTAGTAGCGGTGACCGTTGGAGCCGATCCACGCCGGGGGCAGCAGCCCGATCTCGTCGTAGTGCCGCAGGGTCCGGGCGGTGACGCCCGACATCCGGGCGACCTCCGCGATCGGCCAGGCCATGGCCGCCTCCTCCAGGTTGTGTTCCCGCACGTTCGCCGTTCCCGGGCCGGTTGCTCCGGCCCTGGTCACGACGGTAGGAGCTGCCGTTGCGGCAACTTCAAGTCGGCGACGCTGCTTCGTGGCGGCGGTGTCGTTTCAGGGCGTCGTTTCAGGGCGCCGCTTCGAGCGGTCCGCCGTCCGCACGAGTGTGGGGACCGCCTGCCGAGCCGCACCACCGGCGCACCTGGCGAGACGTCAAAAACGTTCTCCAAAACGTCTGAAGGAGGAATTCGTCCGCGCCTACCAGCTCCGTCGGCGTCTACCAGCCCCGCCCGTGTCCCACCTGCCACTCAGCCCCGGGCAGCGGGTGCGGACGGCGGACCCGCGCCAGGGCGGTCAGGGCCCACACTGCCGTCGTCAGCAGTGCGTAGAAGAGCAGCAGTGCCCAGAACGGCGTGGTGGACACACTCCCGTCCTCGAACCGGCACCACGCGTCGGGCGGGAGCCACGAGGCGCCCGTCTCCAGCAGCTGTCCGCTGCCGGTCACCAGGCCCCGCTCGCAGCGCTCCGCGAAGTCCAGTGACCGTGCGTACAGCACCCCGTACACGACGCCCGCGCCGACGAGCGACAGTGCCGCGCCGACGCCGAGCAGGACCGCCCGTCTTCGCGCGGTCGCCGTACGGATGTTCGTCACCGAGGCAGCGTACCGGCCTGCGAGCAGGCACGACCGGTTCGCCGCAGGGTGTGCCTCGGATTGTGCGGCGCAGCGTGTGGCAGGGCGCGGAGCAGGACGTGCGGCGGGGCGGCCACCCTTCGTGTTCGCACCGCCGCGGGGCCGCTCCCGCAGGGCGGCCGCGAACCCCGTGACGGCGGCCCCCAAGGCCCGGGTTCACCCCAGCCGCCGCCCAAGGCCCGGGTTCACCCCAGCAGGCCGCCCATGTGCGCGTCCTCGGCGAGCAGCCGCCACGACCGCCCGGGCGCGAACGCCTCCGGGTCGAGGGCCTCGACCACGCCGTCGACGGCGGTGCTCAGCAGCGACTGCGGGTCGAACACCGCCCAGGTGTCGCGGCCCAGGCCGTAGTCCCAGCGCTCCCACTCGGCGCGCATGCGCTCGTACGTCCACAGCGAGTAGAGCAGGGCGGAGAGGTCGCGGTTGAGGTAGGCCTCGGGTTCGCCGTCGTCGTACCAGTCGGGCAGCTCCAGCAGGCCGGTCGCGCCGTCCAGCGCGATCACGAGGTCCGTCGGCCAGTGCCCGAGGGCGACGAAGTCGCGCTGGTAGGGGCGCTCCTCCTCGCCGTCGAAGTACTCCGGGTACGCCTCGCCCATGGTGACCAGCGGTTCCTCGGACACCCCGAACATCGCCCCGCCCAGCGGCAGGCCGATCCCGGTCAGCAGCCGGCGCGTCGGCTCGTGCACGAGGCCGGGCGGCAGTTCCTCGGGACGGTAGCGGTGCACCAAGCCCTCGTCCGTCAGCGTCGCGATCTCCGCGACCAGGTCCGCGCCGATCTCGTACGCGGGCCCGTCCGGGCCGCCGGGCAGCGCGCCCCAGCCCAGGGCCCGCACCAGCAGCGTCGTGCCCCAGTGCGCGGGCGGGACGTCCGAGCGGCCGAACAGCCCGGGGTCGAGCTCCCGCAGTCGGCGGTCCGCCGCCGCCATCACCTCGGCCACGACGGCCGGACCGCGCCGCCCGTCCAGCGCGTCGGGCCGGCGGGCGGTCTCCGCCACCGACTCGACCTCCCGCACCATCGCGGCCAGCGCGGGCAGGTCGGAGGCCAGGAGGTCGCGGTCCAGGTGCTCGCCCGACGGCTTCGCGAGGAACACCTCGCCGGTGACACCGTCCAGCAGCACCGTGTTCCCGGCGCGCGCGAACGGTGCGCAGTACTCCGTCTCGCCCAGCACGAACAGCGGCCCGGCCGCCTGGGCTCCAGCGGCCGGAGCCCCGGCGGCCTCCGCCAAGGCGGACGGTTCCGCAGACGACGACAGCTCCACCGACTCCAGCGGTCCGTCCCCGAAGCGCCCGAAGTCCAGGAACGCCCCCGTCCGCGGCAGGCCCTCCCGCTCCAGGAACTCCCGGCTCCCCGTGTGCACCACCCCGGCCGGAAGCTCCCCGGCCATCACCAGCCCGTACCCCACGAGCCCACCACCCTCCCCGTACGACCCCCGACCACCCCGGCTGACCACCCCGACCCTAACGGCCGTCGCCGACACCCCCGCACCGGGCCCGCACTACACCCGTGATCCGTCGTCCACGTTCCACCGGACCGGCAGGTCGCCGTCGCAGAACACGCACACGAAGGAGCCCTCGCGGACGATGTTGACGCCCCGGCAGCCCGGGCAGCGCCGGAACACGATCCCGTGCGTGAAGCCGCCCGGGCGGCGCACGCCGATCCGCTCCAGCGCCGCGGCGACGGCAGGCCAGGACACGACGTCCGGACAGTATCCGGTGGACTGGTTGCTGACCTCCTCGGCCGTCCAGCCGTCGAAGCCCGCGTCGTCACCCCGCTCGAAACGGACCTCCCCGGCGCTCAGCACCAACTCGCCGCCCGCGCAGACCACGTGCTCACTGCGGCGCGGGGCGAGGCGCAGGAAGCCGGCGAGGTCGACGACGAAGGTGAACGGTTCCGCGAGCTCCGCGGCGGTCCGTTCGCCCAGCCAGTCGGCAAACTCGGGCTCCGTCCGCACCAGTTGCCCACCCGGTCCGCCGCCACCCCACAACTCCGGCGGTCCTACGTACCGGTACGCCCGCCCCGGGCCGGTCGACACCTCGGCCGGAACGCCGTGATCCCGCAGCAGCAGACCCAGGACGGTCATCTCGGCCTCCGTCCCGACCAGGCCGAAATCACGGAACTCGCCGAGCAGTTCACGCGCCCGACCGAGCGGGACGGCCCCGTCGCCCTCCGGGAGCGCCGGGGAAGCCCGAAAGGTCCGGAACACCCGCAGTGCCGCCACCGCATCGACCGAAGCCCCGACCGGCCGCAGCCGGAACGGCCCGTGCGCGGTCAGCAGCGCCTCCCGGACGGCCTCCGGCGCCGGCTCCGGCCCCGCGTGCTCGCACCAGGCGGCGCCGCAGTCCCGGCAGGACCCTTCGGAGTCCCACCACAGCTCCCAGTCCGGGCCTCGCCCCTGCCTAGGCCCCCGCTCCTGGACGAACTGTCGCACCCACCGCGTAGCCGTGCCCCCGCACCCGTCGCAGCGGGCGGCCAGTTCCACGCCCTGCATCGTCATGCCGGGAAGCCTAGGTGTTCTGTCCCGTGAGGTTGGGGATACGGCTGGAGGGTGGCTTGCCCGCAAGCGAGGTGCCGTGAACCCCGTCCACCTCCGTGGTCGGTGCCCCTGGGGCGTCTGGTTGCATGTGCGGCATGAATGCCATGGTCACGAGCATCATCGCGGTCCTCGGCACGCTCCTGGGTCGACGGTGACGCACGTCTTCCAGCGGCGCGCCGCACTCCGCACGGAGTACAACGCCCGCCTGGAGCGCGGTCGGCAGGAGCGGCTGGAGGCCTTCGGCTCGTACGCCGGACTGCTCGTGGAGTACCGGCAGGCCGCACTGCACCACTGGTTCTGCGTGCACGAGGGGCGTGACGCCGAGGACGAGGTCGAGTTGCGCAAGCGGTCGTTCGAGACGCGCTCCGGGGCGCAGCGGGCCCTGTTCCAGCTCCAGTTGCTCGTTGACGAGCCCGAGCTTCTGGCCGTTGCCGGGGAGGCCTTCGAGCGGATCGGCAGGATCGACCGGGCGGCGGTGGACCGGCAGGACGTCACCGCCCGGCGGGACGGCAGCCGGGAGTCGATCGACGCCTTCGTCGCGACGGCGCGCCGGTACGTGTAGCCGGTGCTCGGCGGACGTAGGCCATGGCCCATCAAATCCCGTTGCGGGCCGTCTCGTACCCGATCAGGGTGAGGACCTGCGGAAGCACACCCGCACCCATGCCCACTGATGGAGCGCCACATGACCGACGACGCCGACACCGGCACGAGCGCCGACACCAGCACCGGCACTGGCACCGGCACTGGCGCCGACGACGGCATCGACGAGAGCCATCTGGCCATGTACAGCCTGCTCGGCAGCCGGCTGCTGCGGGTGACCACGGCCCGGCGCCACGCCGCCGGCGGTCTCCGGCTCGCTGCGGACGCCGAGGTCAGCTGAGCCCGGCGTCCCGCGCGGCGCGCTCCACGCGGGCGTGGTGGGCGGCCCACCAAGGGGCGTCGCCCGGAGCCGTGTTGGCGCCGTCGGGGCGCTGGCCGGTGGCGCCGTCGACGAGTTCGCGGACGAGGTCGGCGTGGCCGGCGTGCCGGTGGGTCTCGGAGACCATGTGGACCAGGACCCGGTGGAGCGTCTGCTTCGACCGTGCGCCGAACGGCACCTGGCCGACCGCGTCGAGGGGCAGCGCCTCGATCGTCTCGTCCGCGTGCGCGCAGGCCCGGCGGTAGCGCCCGACGACGTCCTCCGTGGTCTCGTCGGCCCTGGCCCAGAGGTCGGCGTTCGGTTCGGCGGCGCCGGTGATCCAGAGCGGGGTGGGTTCGGGGAAGGGGCGGCCGAAGGTGTCGCCGAAGTAGAGCGCCTCGGCGCCGGTGAGGTGCTTGACGAGGCCGAGCAGGTTGGTGCCGGTCGGGGTGAGCGGGCGGCGGAGGTCGTACTCGGAGAGGCCGTCGAGCTTCCAGAGCAGGACGTCGCGGGCGTCCTGGAGGTAGACGCGGAGATCGGCCTTGGGGTCGGTGGCGGTCATGGGACCAGTCTGTGGACGGCCCCGGGGCTGTCCACCGGTTTTCGCCGGACGGATGTGGCGTAGCGTCACATCCGCGGATCCGAGGCGGGCGAACCCTGGAAGGCGGCGGCCATGATCGACGGCTGGACGTGGGACGAGACGCTGTTCGCGGGCACGGCCGCGTACTACGAGCGCGGCAGGCTGCCCTACGCGCCCGGCCTGGCGGACGCGCTGGCCGGGGTGCTGCGGCTGGACGGCCGGGGGCGGCTGCTCGACGTGGGCTGCGGGCCGGGGACGTTGGCGCTGCTGCTGGCGCACCGGTTCGAGGAGGTCGTCGGGGTGGATCCGGACGCCGGGATGATCGCCGCGGCCCGTCGGGCGGCGAAGGCGGCCGAAGTGGCCGGCCGCAGCACCTGGTTGCGAATCCGGGCGGAGCAACTTCCGGCCGGGCTGGGAACGTTCACGGTGGCGACGTTCGGCCAGTCCTTCCACTGGATGGACCGTGACCTGGTGGCGGCGACCGTCCGCGGCATGCTGCGTCCCGGCGGAGCGCTCGTGCACGTCTCGGACCTGAAGCCGGACCTGAAACCTGGCGCGGAGTTTCGCGACCCCCGCCCCGCCGAAGGCCTCCCGCACCCGCCCGTCCCCGACGCGGCGATCGGCGAGCTCGTCCGCCGCTACCTGGGCCCGGTCCGGCGCGCGGGCCGGGGCCTCCTGGCCGCCGGCACTCCCGGCAACGAGTCCGCCGTCCTCGCCCGGGCGGGCTTCGCGGGCCCGGAGCGCGTGGTCGTCCCCGGCGGGCTGGTGCTGGAGCGGACGGTGGACGACGTGGTGGCCGGGGTGTTCTCGATGTCCTTCTCGGCGCCGCACCTGTTCGGCCCCGGGCGGGCGGCGTTCGAGGCCGACCTGCGCCGGCTCCTGGCCCGCGCCTCCGCGGCGGGCCGCTTCTCGGTCCGTCAGCCGGCCACCGAGGTGTTCGTCTGGCGGCCCGTCGGCGTGCCCTAGCCTCGCCGCATGGGTGTTGACATCACGGTCCTGGTCGTCGACTGGGACCACCTCATGGGCATCGCGCCGGACGACCGGGCGGACGCACTCCAGGACGCGGCGTACCCGGACGACGACGACCGCGTCGTCCACGCCGGCTGGGTGTGGTTCGAGCCGGGCCCGTCGTGGCTGGGACGGTTCGAGTTCGACGGCATCAGCGGCTCGTACAAGTCGCACTTCTGCGCCGCGGACGGCTGGGACCACGCCCGGCGCGGCGTGGGACGCGAGCCGCGGGCGCTGCTGGACGACTTCCTCGGGGCGCTGATCTGGTGGGGTCCCGAGATCGAGACCGACACCGAACAGGTGGAGGCCGGCGTCTTCCCGCCCGACGACCCGGTTCTGCGGTCCGGGCCGCTGATCGCGTGGGGCCCGGCTGAAACGGCGCGGCTCAGCCGCCGCTGGCGGGAGATCGTCCCGGTCCTGCCGAGGGTGCGGGAGCCGTACGACCGCCTCGCGGCCTCCCCCGGCGGCAGGATCGAGGGCTTCGACGACTTCGCGGGGCTGCTGTCCGGGTGGGGGGAAGTGGTCGGCGAGGCCGAGCGGCGCGGGTGGGGGATCGTCGGGCTCCCGATCTGAGGCTTGCAGGGCGCGGAGGCCGTGCGCACGGCTCTCACCTCGCCTTTCGGCGCTGCTTGTCATGTCCCCAGCAATACGGAGCGTGACGGGTGGGGTGGCCCATTCGGACTTGAATCTTTGCGAACGAATGTTCGATCCTGGGGGTGTGCTCGTTATCGAACCCGTTTTCGAATCCACCGGAGGGCGGCCCACGCTCCGACCGGTGGTGCCGACGGCTGCGCCGACGGAGGCCACGGCCGCCGAACGGGGACTGCTGCCGGTGGTGCCCGCCCTGCGGGAGCTGCTGCCGGAAGGCGGGCTGCGCCGGGGCACCGCCGTGTCCGTCGCGGGCGGGGACGCCGGGCTGCTCCTGGCGCTCGCCGCCGGGGCGAAGGACACCGGAGGCGGCTGGGCGGCGGCCGTCGGCCTGCCCGACCTGGGGCTCGCCGCCGCCGAGGGGTACGGGCTGGACCTGCGGCGACTGCTGGTCGCGGACGACCCCGGGCCGCACTGGGCCGAGGTGGTGTCGGTGCTGGCCGGCGCCGTCGAACTGGTGATGCTCCGCCCGGACGGCCCCGTCCCGCCCCGCCTGGCCGCCCGGCTGGCGGCGGTCCTGCGGCGCAGCGGCTGCGTGCTGCTGGTGGCCGGACCGTGGCCGGGGGCCGCCCTGCGGCTGGGCGTGCGCTCCGGGCGCTGGTTCGGACTGGGGGACGGGTACGGGCAGCTCGCCGGGCGGCAGGTGGAGGTGGTGGCCGAGGGCCGCGGCTCGGCCGCCCCCGGCCGCACCGCCCGCCTCTGGCTCCCGGACGAGCACGGCGCGGCCCGCCCGGTCGGCGAGCCCGCGGGGGGCGCAGGGGAGACGGACGCGTTCGAAAACGGCGCGGCCGACGCCTCCGATGGGGTGCACCCGCTGGGGGAGGTGGCCGGAGCGGTCGTCGGGACGGAGCCGTTCGGACGTGTGCGCCGCCTGCCTGGCGCGTCCGGCGCCGCCGGGGCGGTGCATCCGCTCGGGGAGGCGCACCCGCGCGGGCGCCGCCGTCCCGCCGAGCCCGTTGCTGCCCTTCAGGCCGCGCGGGTTGCCAAGGTTGCCAAGGTTGCCCAGGTCGTGCAGGTCGCGCAGTCGGCCGAGATCGGCGAGATCGGCGAGATCGGCGAGGTCGGCGAGGCCGCCGAGCGCGTGGCGGTGGTGTGAGATGGCGGGCGGAGGCACGCCGCGCGTGCTGGTGGTGTGGTGCCCGGACTGGCCGGTGGTGGCCGTCACGGGCGACGACCCGGTGGCGGTGACCGAGGGCGGGCGGATCCTCGCGTGCTCGGCGGGAGCCCGGGCGGCCGGGGTGCGGCAGGGGCAGCGGCTCAAGCTGGCGCAGCGGCTCTGCCCGGCGCTGGAGCTGCGTGACCGGGATCCGGAGGCGGAGACACGGCGGTTCGAGCCGGTGGTCGCGGCGGTGGCGGGGTTCACGCCCCGGGTGGAGGTGATCCGTCCGGGCCTGTGCGCCATCCCGGTGAAGGGGCCGGGCCGCTACTTCGGCGGCGAGGAGGCGCTGGCGTCGAAGGTCCGGACGGCGGTCGCGGCGGCGCTGGCCGAGGAGCCGGTCCCGGACGCCGTCCCCGGTGGGGACGCGGTGCCCGTGCGTCGGGACGCAGAACCCGTGCGCCGGGACGCGGAACCCGCGACGGCCACCGCCCCCCACGCCCAGGTCGGCGTGGCGGACGGCCTGTTCGCCGCCGTGCTGGCGGCCAGGGCCGGGGTGCTGGTGCCGGCCGGCCGGACGGCGGAGTTCCTCGCGCCGTACCCGGTGAGCGCGCTCGGCGACGAGGACCTGGCGGAGCTGCTGGGGCGGCTCGGGCTGCCCACCGTCGGGGCGTTCGCCGCGCTGCCGCCGGAGGCCGTCGCGGACCGGTTCGGCCCCACCGGGACGGCCGCGCACCGGCTGGCCCGGGGCCTCCACCCGCGCCCGCTGGTGCCGCGCGGAGAGGGGCCCGACCTGGCCGTCGAGCAGCGCTTCGACCCGCCGGAGACACTGGCCGAACCACTGGTGTTCGTCGCCCGCACGCTGGCCGAGCAACTGCACCGGCGACTGGCCGCGGCGGGACTGACCTGCCAGCGGGTGGCCGTCGAGGTGGAGTGTGCGGACGGCCGGACGGCGTCGCGACTGTGGCGGCACGAGGGCCGGCTTTCGGCGACGGCACTGGCCGAGCGGGTCCGCTGGCAGCTCCAGGCCTGGCAGAGCGCTGGCGCCTTCACCCCCGCACCCGGCCACGCCGCCGACCGGACCTGGCCCGATGGCACCTCCGGCACCGACCACCCCCGACGGGACAGCGGCGCGGCCGGACCCGACGGCCACGCCGCCGTTCGGGCCCGACCTGATGGCACCTCCGGCCCCGGAACCAGGCCCGGCGGTCCCGCTGACGCTCCGGCCGCCGGCGGCGCTCGCTTCGGCGGCAGCTCCGGACCTCGGCCGGGCGGCCCCGACGCCGGCCTCGCCCGCCCCGACGCCGGCCTCGCCCGCCCCGACACCGGCCGCACACGCCCCGACACCGGCCCAGTCCGGTCCGTCGGCCCCACCCGCGGGTCCGTCGGCCCCGCCCGCAGGTCGGCCGACCCCATCCGCCCCGACGGCACCGCCGACGCGGCCACCCGGCCCCCCGCCCCCGCCCCCGACACCGGCTTCGTCCTCCTCCGCCTGGCCCCCGACGGCCTGTCGCCCGACGAGGGGCGGCAGTTGGCGCTGTGGGGCCAGGCGGTCGCGGACGACCGGGTGGAGCGGGCGGTGGCGCGGGTGCAGGCGGTGCTCGGGCATGCCGGGCTGCGGCGGATCGAGCCGGGGGGCGGGCGTGGTCCGGCGGAGCAGGCGGTCAGGGTGCCGTGGGGCGAGCCGTACGAGGCGGCGGCGCCGGCCGGTGCGCCGTGGCCCGGGCGGTTGCTGGACGTGTGGCCGGCCGTGGTGCTGCGGGAGCCGGTGCCGGTGCGGGTGCTGGACGAGGACGGGCGGCCGGTGGCGGTGGACGGCCGGGCGGGGGTGTCGGGCCGGCCGGCCGTGGTCGTGGTGCGGGGGCGGGAGGAGCGGGTGGACGGCTGGACCGGGCCGTGGCCGGCGGTCGAGTACTGGTGGGACCAGTCGCTGGCCCGCCGTCGGGCGCGGTTCCAGGTGGTGGTGGGCGGCCGGGCGCTGCTGCTGACCGTGGAGGGGGGTGGGTGGTACCTGGAGGCCGGCTACGACTAGCGGCCACCGAACCGACCCGAGGGGGGAGCGAGAGCACGAGAACGAAGGCGATCCCCGATGGGCTTCACCAGCCACCCCACCGTCCCCTGGAGTGAGCTGCGCCGCCGCATGACCGGCGAAGCGTCGGACAAGGTCGTCCCGCTGCACCGCCCCACCCGGGACGGGGAGGCCCGAGACGGGGAGGCCCGAGGCAGAGAGGCCCGGAACGGAGAAGAGGCCCGGAACGGGGAGGAGGCCCGGAACGGAGAGGGACGCGACGGAGACGTTCCCCGTCCCGCCCCCCGCCCGAGCGAGCCCTGGGCCGAGTTGCACGTGCACTCCGCCTTCAGCTTCCTCGACGGCGCGAGCGACCCGGAGGATCTGGTCGCCGAGGCGCTGCGGCTGGGCGTGGAGACGCTGGCGCTCACCGACCACGACGGTCTGTACGGTGCCGTCCGGCTCGCCGAGGCCGCCCGGGGGACGGGGCTGGCCACCGCCTTCGGCGCAGAACTGACGATCCGTCACGAGGGGGGCCGTGCCGAGCACCTGCTCATCCTCGCCCGCGACCCCGAGGGCTACCGCCGCCTCTCCGCCGCGATCGCCGCCGCACAGATGGCCGGTGGCGCGAAGGGCCGGCCGGCGTACGACGTGGAGGCGCTGGCCGGGGCGCACGACGGCCACTGGGCGGTGCTCACCGGCTGCCGCCTCGGCCGGGTGCCCGCCGCCCTGTCCGCCACTCCGCCGGCGAATCCGCCCACCACCCCGTTCAGGCCTTCGCTCGCGCCACCGCCCGCCACCCCGTCCGCGCCTCCGCCCGCCCCCGGCAGCCCGGCACGCCAACTCCACACCCTCACCGAGCTGTTCGGCCGCGAGAACGTCCACGTCGAGCTGATCGACCAGCGCCTGCCCGGCGACGACCGGCGCAACGACGCCCTCGCCGCGCTCGCGGCCCGGCTGCGCCTGCCCGTCGTCGCGTCCACGAACGCGCACCACGCCGGCCCGGCCCAGGGCCGCCTCGCGCAGAGCCTGGCCGCGCTGCACGAGCGCCGCACGCTGCAGGACGCGGCCGGCTGGACGCAGGCGTCCGGCACCGCGCACCTGCGCTCGGGGCGGGAGATGGCGGCCCGCCTGGCGCGTTTCCCCGGGGTGCAGCGGGCGACCGCCGAGCTCGGCCGGAGCTGCGCCTTCGACTTCGCGAAGCTGGATCCGGAGCTGCCCGGCTACCCCGTCCCCGAGGGCGGGAGCGAGATCGGCCACTTGCGCGCCCTGGTCGCGGCCGGCGGCCCGGCCCGATTCGGAGCGGGCAACGCCGCCGCCCGGCGCCAGCTCGCCAAGGAGCTGGACGTCATCGAGGACCTCGACCTGGCCGGCTACTTCCTGATCGTGCACGACATCGTGGACTTCTGCCGCCGCGAGGACATCTGGTGCCAGGGCCGGGGGTCGGCGGCCAACTCGGCGGTCTGCTTCGCCCTCGGGATCACCGCCGTCGACCCGATCCACTACAAGCTGCTGTTCGAGCGCTTCCTGTCCACCGCCCGGGACGGGCCTCCCGACATCGACCTGGACATCGAGAACCGCCGCCGCGAGGAGGTCATCCAGTACGTCTACCGCCGTTACGGGCGCGAGCACGCCGCCCAGGTGGCCAATGTGATCACCTACCGGCCCCGCCTGGCGATCCGCGACGCGGCCCGGGTGCTCGGCTACCCGCAGGGGCAGGTGGACGCGTTCAGCCGGCAGACCGACTTCCGCTCGGCGCCCGGCGCGGACGCCGTCATCCCGGCCGACGTGCTGTCGCTGGCTGAGCAACTCCACGGATTGCCCCGCCACTTGGGCATCCACTCGGGCGGCATGGTGCTCACGAAGGAGCCGATCGGCCAGATCTGCCCGACCGAGTGGGCCCGGATGCCCGGGCGTTCGGTCCTGCAGTGGGACAAGGAGTCGACGGCCGGGGCCGGACTGGTGAAGATCGACCTGCTCGGGCTCGGCATGCTCGCCGCGCTGCACGACGCGTGCGACCTCATCGCCGAACACCACGGCCTGCGCTACGACTTGGCGTCCATCCCGGACGACGACAAGGGCGTGTACGCGATGCTGCGGCGGGCCGACACCGTCGGGGTGTTCCAGGTCGAGTCGCGGGCGCAGATGGCGACGCTGCCCCGGCTCAAGCCGGACCACTTCTACGACCTGGTGGTCGAGGTGGCGCTGATCCGCCCCGGCCCGATCCAGGGCGGTTCCGTCCACCCGTACCTGCGCCGGCGGGCCGGGGCCGAACCGGCGGGCTGCCCGCACCCGTTGATGGAGAACGCGCTCGGCAAGACGCTCGGGGTGCCGCTGTTCCAGGAGCAGATGATGCAACTCGCCATCGACTGCGCCGGGTTCACGCCCGCGGAGGCGGACCTGCTGCGGCAGGCGATGGGGGCCAAGCGGTCGCACGAGCGGGTCGCCCGGCTGCGCGAGCGGCTGCTGACCGGCATGGCGGAGCGCGGCATCCCGCCCGAGGTGGCCGAGGACGTCTACGGCAAGATCGAGGCGTTCTCCAACTACGGCTTCCCGGAGAGCCACGCGATCAGCTTTGCCTACCTGGTGTACGCGAGCGCCTGGCTCAAGTACCACTTCCCGGCGGCCTTCGCCTGCGCCCTGCTGGCCAACCAGCCGATGGGCTTCTACTCGCCGCTCAGCCTGGTCTCGGACGCGCGGCGGCACGGGGTGCGGGTGCGCGGGGTGGACGTCAACGCGAGCGGGGCGCGGCCCGGCCTGGAGCCGTACCGGGGGCCGACGCCGGCGCCGCCGCTGACGGCGGGCCGTCCCCAGCCGGCGATCCGGCTCGGGCTGGAGACCGTCCGCGGCATCGGTTCCCCGCAGGCCGAGGCGATCGTGGCCGGGCAGCCGTACGCCGGCCTGGAGGACTTCGCCCGCCGGACGGGTCTGACCGCGCCCGTGCTGGAGGCGCTGGCGACGGCCGGTGCGTTCGACTGCTTCGGGCTGACGCGACGTCAGGCTCTGTGGTCGGCGGGCGCGTTCGCCGGAATCTCGGCCGATCTGCTGCCCGGCACCACCCCCGGCACGGAGGCGCCGGAGCTGCCCGGCCTGAGCCCGGTCGAGGAGACCATCGCGGACCTGTGGGCCACCGGCACCTCCGCCACCAGCCACCCGCTCCAGCACCTGCGCGCCCACCTGGAGCGCGGCGGCGCGCTCTCCGCGGCCCAACTCCCGGACGTCCCACCGGGGACGGCGGTGGTGGTCGGCGGCCTGGTCACCCACCGGCAGCGGCCGCCGACGGCCGGCGGGGTGCTGTTCCTCAGCCTGGAGGACGAGACCGGTCTGATCAACGTGATCTGCAACCGCCCGGTCTGGGAGTCCCAGCGCCGCACCGCCCTCGACCGGGCCGGCCTCCTCGTCCACGGCCACATCGAACGCGACCGCGGCGCCACCAACCTGATCGCCACCCGGCTCACACCACTGCGGATCGGCCTCTGAGGCCTCAGAGCCCTCGGGTCACTCAGTCGGGGTAGCGCACGAGCCCGCTCAGGTCCAGATCGAAGCCGAAGGGATCGGGGATGCGCATGCTGTCGCCGAACTTCCGGTCGTGCCGTGCGTGGTAGCGGTCGTGGTTCGGTTCGGAGAACAGCGTGACCGTGCCCTCCCGCGGATCGATGATCAGGTAGAGCGGAATGCCCATCACCGCGTAGTCGCGGAGCTTGTCCACCCAGTCGTTCCCCGCATTGGACGGCGAGACCACCTCGACCGCGATGAGGGCTTCCTCAGCGGGAGTGGTGTTGCCCTCCCGAGCGAAGGAGGCGATCGGAAGATAGGTCAGATCGGGGGAGCGCTCCTTCGTCACGTCGGGGGTGGTCAGCGCGCTGTTGCCGCTGAAACCGTAGTCGTCCGGGACGTGGCGCTCGAACTGCCGCTGGACGAGCATGATGCTCAGCTGGTGAATGTTGGGCGGAGCCGCCTGCATGATCAGCGTGTCGCCGGACCATTCGACGCGGACGCCGTCGGGGGCCGTGCGCAGCACCTCCTCGACGAATTCGCGGTGCCGCTCGTAGAAGCTCATGGTGCCTCCTCCGGTAGGTGCGTTCGGCGGCCTCGCAGTCTATGCGCGAAACCACCCCGGGCCGTTCAGGCGCCGGAGGCCGGCCCGCGTCCCTTGCCCGGGGGGCCGGCGAAGACCTGGGCGATGGGGAGCCAGGCGGTGGCGGTCGGGCCGGTGGCGGTGAGGGCGAGGTCGTCGTGGTGGCGGCGCTGGGTGACCAGGAGGCAGAAGTCCAGTGCCGGGCCGCGCACCACGTCGGTGGCGTCGGCCGGGCCGAAGGTCCACGACGTGCCGTCGGGGGCGGTCAGTTCGAGGCGGACCGGGCTCTGCGGGGCGGGGCGGCCGTGCAGGGTGAAGGCGAAGCCGAGCGTGCGCAGGCCCAGGTGGGCGATGTGCCGCAGGCGGGCCGAGGGCTCGCGGGTCACCCCGAGGGCGTCGGCGACGTCCTGGCCGTGCGCCCAGGTCTCCATCAGGCGGGCGGTGGCCATCGAGGCGGGCTTCATCGGCGGGCCGAACCAGGGCAGCTTGACGTCGGCCGGGGTGGCGGCGAGCGCGGTGTGCACCGCGTCGCGTCCGGTGCGCCAGCGGGCGAGCAGGGCGGTGGGCTCTTCGGCGGCGCCCGCGACCGCGCCCTCGTCGACCGGGTCGCGGCCGGCCGCGAGGAGGTCGCCGAAAGCGGCGCCGGCGGCCGCGGTGAAGGCCTCGCCGTCGTGGGCGGCGCGGACCGTCCAGTCGTCGGTCCAGGCGAGGTGGGCGATCTGGTGCGCGACCGTCCAGCCCTCGGCGGGTGTGGGGCGGGCCCAGTCGGCCGCGGGGAGGTCGGCCACGAGCGCGTCCAGGACGGCGCTCTCGGCGCCGAGGTCGGCGAGCAGGCCGCGCAGGACGTCCTGCGGGCCGTCCTGTGGGCCGTCCTGCGCGGCGTCTTGTGGGCCGTCCTGCGCGGCGTCCTGCGGGGCGTTCGGATCCGTCATCGGTTCCCCTTCCTCCGGTCCCGGCGCATTACCCGCCGGTAATCCACGGCCACGGCCGCACCCTACGCCGGGCGCGGCCGCCACGCCCGCCACTCCGCCGAATCAACGCTGCCGGACCCGCACACCGGAACCCTCGCCAGCGCCCGTGCCGCGTGTGACAATCTCGCGATGCACGCGATGCGAAGGGCAGTCTCGCGATGACAGGGGCCGCGGAGATCCTCACCGCCGCGCCCCCGGACGACCCCGGGCTCGGGGCGCGCGCCGCCGAGTTGGTCAGGGACGCCGTGCTCGGCGACCTCGCCCGCCGGGTGGTGGCGGAGTGCGGTGCCGACGTCGGCCTGGTGGGCGTGCCGGAGCCGTTGCCGGTGGCGCTGCCGGGGCACCGGGCGGGCGAGGACGGACTGGTGCTGCGGCACTGGGCCGGCACCAGGGCGGACCTGCTGCACGACCGTCCCGTCCCGGCCGGCACCGGACTGGGCGGGCGGGCGCTCGCCGAGCGGGCTCCCAGCTGGGTGCCCGACTACCGGGCCGCCACCACCATTTCGCACCACCACGACGCGGCCGTCAGCGCCGAGGGCCTGTACGCCATGCTCACGGTGCCCCTGCTGCACGGCGGCACCGTGCACGGCGTGGTGTACGCCTCGCTGCGCGCCGTCGTGCCGTTCGGGGACGTCAGGATCGCGGCCGTCGGCGAGCTGGCGGCGACCGCCACCCGGGCACTCGCCGGCGCCGCCGCCTGGAGCCGCGCGGAGCCCGGCCCCGCCGGGAAGGACCGGGCCGCCGCCCCCGCACGACCCCTGACCCCGCGCGAGCACGAGGTGCTGCGCTGGGCGGCGACCGGCCGGACGAACCCGGAGATCGCCGCCCGGCTGGGGCTGACCTGCAACACCGTGACGGGCTACCTGAAGTCCGCCATGCACAAGCTCGGCGTCCGCAACCGGACCGAACTCGCCGTGGCGGCCAGGGAGTCGGGACTGCTCGGCTGACCCGGACCGCCCGCGGCCCCGCCGACTCGGTCGACCTGCCCGCCCGGTCGACCAGCCTGCTCGGTCGGCCTGCCTGCTCAGTCGGCCTGCCCGCTCAGTTGACCTGCCGCTCCTGCCCGCTCCAGTACGGCTCGCGCAGCCGGAACTTCTGCAGCTTCCCGGTGGCGGTGCGCGGCAGTTCGTCCCGGAACTCCACGGAGGTGGGCGACTTGTAGCCGGCCAGCCGCTGCTTGCAGTGCGCGATCAGCTCGGCCGCGGTGACGCCGCCGTGCCCTTCCCGGAGCACCACCAGCGCCTTGACGGTCTCGCCCCACTTCTCGTCCGGCACGCCGATCACCGCGGCCTCGGCCACCGCCGGGTGGGCGTAGAGGCAGTCCTCCACCTCGATCGAGGAGACGTTCTCCCCGCCGCTGATGATGACGTCCTTCTTGCGGTCGGAGATGGTGAGGTAGCCGTCGGTGAGGAAGCCGCCGTCGCCGGTGTGGAACCACTCGTCCCGCAGGGCCTCGGCGGTCGCCTCGGGCTGCTGCCAGTAGCCGTCCAGGACGGTGTTGGAGCGGACGAGCACCTCGCCGGACGGGTCGACCCGCAGCTGGGTGCCGAGGGAGGGGGCGCCGGCCTGCACGAGCTTCTCCGCCCGTTCGGCGGCGGGCAGGGCGTCCCACTCGGCGCGGGTGCGGTTGACGGTGACCACCGGGGAGGTCTCGGTCAGGCCGTAGAGCTGCATGAACTCCCAGCCCAGTTCGGCCTCGACGCGCTGGACGACGGAGGTGGGCGGCGGGGCGCCGGCCACGATCATCCGCACCCGGTCGCGTCCTGGCACCGGGCCGTCCCAGTCGGCCGCCGCGTCCAGCACCATCTGGACGACCGCGGGCGCGCCGCACAGGAAGGTCACGCCGTGCCGGTCGATGCGGCGCAGGATCTCGGCGCCGTCGACCTTGCGGAGCACGATGTGCTGCGCGCCCAGGCCGGTGAGGGCGAACGGCAGCCCCCAGCCGTTGGCGTGGAACATCGGCAGGGTGTGGAGGTAGACGTCGCGGTCGCTCGCGCCGTAGTGCAGGCCCATGGTCGTCGCGTTGAGCCAGATGTTGCGGTGGGTGAGCTGAACGCCCTTGGGGCGGGCGGTGGTTCCGCTGGTGTAGTTGATGGTGGCGGTGTCGTTCTCGGAGATCGCGTACCGGCGGGGGGAGTTGTCGAAGTCGTAGAGGACGGCGTCGCTGTCGGCCCCGATCACGAACTTGTGCTTGGCCACCACCCCGTGCAGCGCATCGGCGAGTTCGGGGTCGACGAGCAGGACGGAGGCGCCGCTCTGCTCGACGATGTACGCCACCTCCTCGGCCTTGAGCCGGAAGTTCACCGGCACCAGTACCCGGCCGTACCCGCTCACCCCGAAGAAGGAGGTGAGCAGCCGGGCGGAGTTGTGGGACACGATCGCGACCCGCTCGCCCGGCCCGACGCCGAGCCGGTCCAGCCCGGCGGCCTGGGCCCGGGCCAGCTCGGCGATCCGGCGGTAGTCGAGCTCGCCCCAGGGGGCGGCCGGCTGCACGGGTTCGTCGACGATCCCGACCCGGTCGCCGTAGACGAGCTCGGCCCGGTCGAGGAAGTCCATCACGGAGAGTGGAATCTGCATGCGCCCACTGTCCTCTCCGGACCGCTCCCTGCACACCCCCGATCGGGGGTGTCACCCGTCCGAACGCGGCCCCGCGGCCGTGGTGCTGGCAGCAGCGTTGCCCGTGGCCGCGTACCCCGTGACCGCCTTCCCCGTCACCGCGTTCCCCGTGACCGCCTTGCCCGCCACCGCGTTCCCCGCCGCCTCCAGCGCGGCGAGCAGCCGGTCCCTGGCCTCGGTCTGGGCGGCGATCCGCCGTTCCAGGACGGCCAGCCGGTCGCGGGCGATCCCGAGGACCCGCGCGGACGGCGGCTGTGCCATGACGTCGCCGTCCAGGCAGCCCAGGAGGGGCCGGAGGTCGTCCAGGGTGAGCCCCGCGCCGAGCAGTGCACGGATGTTGCGCACCCGGACGGCGTCGGCCTCCCCGTACTCGCGGTAGCCGTTCGGCGCGCGCCCGGCGGTGAGCAGCCCGGCCTGTTCGTAGTGCCGCAGCGCGCGGGCCGTCGCGCCGGTCAGCTCGGCCAGTTCCCCGATCCGCACCACGCACCGCCCCCGATGGCTCCGCCCGTCGCGCGTCATCCCACGAGCGCGCCCCCGTCGACCGACAACACTACTCCGGTGACGAACGACGCCTGCGGCTCGGCCAGTTGAACGATCGCCCAGGCCACCTCCGCCGGTCGGCCGATCCGGCCCAGCGGGGTGTGCGCGATCTGCCACGCGCGGACGGCGGCGCGCTGCTCGGGGCCGAACGCCGCGTGCTCGCCGATCGGCGTGTCGATCGCCCCGGGCGCCACCGCCACGACCCGGATGCCGCGCGGCGCCAGTTCGACCGCCCAGCTTCGGGTCACCGTCTCCAGCGCGGCCTTGCTCGCCGCGTACACCGCGTTGGACGGCCACCCGCGCTGCCCGACGGCGGTGCTGACGTTGACCACGACGCCCCGGCTCGCCGCCAGCGCCGGCACCGCGGCCCGCCCGAGCAGGACGGGGGCGACGAGGTTGGTGGCGAGCAGCGCCTCGACGCCCGCCCTGTCGTGGTCGCCGACGGCCTGCCCGGCGCGCACGATCCCGGCGTTGTTGACCAGGACGTCCAGCCGACCGTACCGCTCCACCGTCTCCGCGACGATCGCCTCCGGCGCGTCCGGGCCGGTGATGTCGGCGGCCAGCGGCCGGATCAGCCCGGGGTGGGTCGCGGCGGTCCCGGCGAGCGGCTCCGGCCGCCGTCCGACCGCGACCACCCGCGCGCCCCGGGCGGCGAACGCCCGCGCCGTCTCCCGTCCGATCCCCGTTCCGGCCCCGGTGACGAGGACGACGCGCCGCTCCACTGCTTCCTCTTCGGTGTTCATGCGCCCACCCTCCGACCCTGACGCCAACGACAACGTCAAGCGCGGAATGCGGAGAACCGCCGAGGAGTTGTGCCGGACCTGCTAGGAAAGTCCCGACGCACGGTCACCACCACAACGGGGAGCACCAATGAGCGACGACCAGCGGCCCGACAGCCTCTACGAGGCCGTCGGCGGCATCGAAGCGCTGCGCAGACTCAGCAACACCTTCTACGAGGGGGTCCTCGCCGACCCCCTCCTCGCACCCGTCTTCGAGCACTTCACCACCACGCACATCGAGCACGTCGCCGTGTGGCTGGCGGAGGTCTTCGGCGGCCCGGTCCGCTACACCGAGGAGCTCGGCGGCCACCAGTCGCTGCTCCGCGCCCACCTCGGCCTCGCCATCACCGAGGAGCAGCGCCTGCGCTGGATGGAGCTGATGGCCGCCGCCGTCGGCAAGGAGCTCCCGGACGACGAACTGCTGCGCCGGCGGGTGCTGGAGTACTTCGACTGGGGCACGAGGATCGCCGAGGACGTCTCGGCCTCTCCGGCCGGCACCGACCTCGGCGACCCGGGCCCGACGCCCCGCTGGGGCTGGGAGGGACTGCGGTGACCCTCGCCCCCACCGCCCTCCCGGCGGCGGGCGGCCTGCTGCTGCGCCCCTTCGAGGACGGGGACGCCCCCGCGCTGGTCGAGGCCTACCGGGACGAGACGCTGCGCCGCTTCACCCGCGTCCCGGTGGACGACGCCGACCAGGCCGCGCGCTGGCTGGAGCTGCAGCTCCGCGGCTGGTCGGAGGGCACCCGCTACAGCTTCGCGGTCCTGGACGCGGACGGGGCCGACCTGGTCGCCAACGTGGTGCTCAAGCGCGGCACCCCGGGCGGCGAGGGGGCGGAGGTCGGCTACTGGACGGCCGCCGCCGCCCGCGGCCGGGGCGTCGCACCGCGCGCGGTGGAGGCGCTGACGGCCTGGGCGTTCGCCGCGTTCGCCGACGAGGGCCTGGCCCGGATCGACCTGCTGCACCAGGTGGACAACGCCGCCTCGTGCCGCGTGGCGGAGAAGAGCGGGTACGCGTTCCGGGAGGTGCTGACGGCTCTGCCCCCGGAGTTCCCGCTCGACGGCCACCGGCACTCCAGGAATCGGCTGGACGGATTCGAACGGCCGGGGCCAGAGTAGGGGGCATGGCTTCTCTGGTACGACACGTGACGATCGATTGTGCTGACCCGTACGCTCTGGCGGGCTTCTGGGCCGAGGTGCTGGACGGCACCCTCGGCAAGGACGACAACCCCGGGGACCCGGAGGTGCTGGTGGAGTCCGCGGGGGCTGCGCTGCTGTTCATCCGGGTGCCGGACGGCAAGTCGGTGAAGAACCGGATCCACTTCGACCTCCAGCCGCAGGACCGCTCCCGGGAGGAGGAGGTCGAGCGACTGCTGGCCCTGGGCGCGCGGATGGTCGACGACCGCCGCACGGCGGACGGGCGCGGCTGGGCCGTCCTGTCCGACCCCGAGGGCAACGAGTTCTGCGTCGAGCGCAGCCAGGCCCAGCGCGTCGCCACCGGCGAGGCCTGATACCGGTCGAGGCTGGTTCCGCACCGTGCGCACGGTGCGGAACCAGCCTCGGTCAGCCGCTCATCGCCGGGGAAGTGGCGACGGTCAGCCGGGGATCTGGCTGTTGCAGTTGCTCATCCACGAGCCCAGGACCTGCTGGGTGTTGTAGTCGCCCGAGCCGTGCGCCGCACGGTAGGAGTTGTAGATGTCGGCCTTGATGTCGCCGCCGGTCAGCGGGCCGACCTGGCCGTCCTGCTGCAGGTTGCTCTTCGAGCCCTGGTACGCGTACACGGCGTTGTAGGTGTTCTGGCCGAACTGGCCGTCGACCGACAGGCCGGCGTTGTCGAGGTAGTTCATGGCCTGCTGGACGCACACCACCGGCTGACCGGTGGAGCCCCACTGGATCAGGGACGCGGCGTTGGCCGTGCCGACCGCGAGGCCGAGCGCGGCGCCGGCGCCGATGGTGAGGGTAGCCGCACGAAGTGCCCACTTCTTCTGCATGTCGAGTCTCCTCAGTCGCACAAGTCGCATGGGTAACAGGAGCGTTGTCGCATCGCTCCGGTCCCTTCGATCGTGCGCCGTCACGTCCGTGCGGACCAGGCCTTGCGGCGGGGTTGGCCGAAAGCCCGCAAGGCGGCGGGGAGTTCCCGTGCGGCGTCGCGTCCGGCTCGGTGGAAGGGCACCGACCGGCCGACCGGTCGGTTAATTTCGACAGTGGTCGACGTATTGGCCTGGAGCCATCCGAAGTCTTTACCGACCGCCCGGCCGGGTTCGGGTCCGTGGCGGAATTCCGGCCTCCGCCCGGGCTGTCGCGACGCTCCCCGGCGACCGGTTGGCCGATAATCGCCGGTGCTTGACGGAATGTCAGGACACCGCACACCGCCACCGAACGGACAGGCAGGTACCCCATGGCCACAATCGCCGTGATCGGCGCGAACGGCACCATCGGCAGCGCCGTCGTCGCGGAGGCGCGGGCGCGCGGGCACGAGGTCGCGGCGGTGGTGCGCGATCCGGGTCGGTACCGGGGCGACGCGGCGGCCGTCGAGCGCGGCGACGTACTGGACCCGGCGGACGTGGCCCGGGTCGCGGCCGGGCGGGACGTCCTGGTGAGCGCCGTGGGCGGCGGCGACGGGCCGGGGCACGCCGCGCTGATCGAGCCCGCCGCCCGGTCGCTGGTCGAGGGCCTGCGCGCGCTCGGCGGCGCCGCGCCGCGGCTGATCGCGGTCGGCGGGGCGGGCAGCCTGGAGACCGCGCCGGGCGTGCGGGTCTGGGACGCCCCGGGCCTGCCGGGGCCGGTCCTGCAGATCATGCACGCGCACGGCGAGGCCCTGGACTACTGCCGGACGGTCTCCGACGTCCGCTGGACGGTGCTCAGCCCGGCCGCCGAGATCGGCCCGGGGGAGCGGACCGGCCGCTACCGGACGGGCCTGGAGCAGCTGCTCGCCGACGCGGCCGGCCGCAGCCGGATCTCGGTGCCGGACTACGCGGTCGCCCTGGTCGACGAGATCGAACAGCCCGAGCACATCGGCGAGCGCTTCACCTGCTGCGCGCTGTGAGACCCCGGCGGCTACCCGAGCTGGATCGAGCGCTTCGCGAGCCCCATCCAGAAGCCGTCGATCACGCTGCGCTGGCTGTCGAGGTCGGCCTCGCCGGCGCCGAGCGTGACGAACAGCGGCGCGAAGTGCTCGGTGCGCGGGTGCGCCAGCTTCCCGGCCGGGGCCTTGTGCTCGAAGTCGAGCAGCGCGTCGAGGTCGTGCGCGGCGAGCGCGCGCCGGCCCCAGTCGTCGAACTCGGCCATGACCGAGCTGATCCGTCCGTCGCTGCTGAGCGCCCGCAGGTTGTGGGTGAAGAAGCCGCTGCCGACGATCAGCACGCCCTCGTCGCGCAGCGGGGCGAGCCGGCGGCCGATCTCCATCAGCCGCTGCGGGTCGAGCGTGGGCAGGGAGACCTGGAGAACGGGGACGTCCGCCTCGGGGTACATCTCGACGAGCGGGACGTAGGCGCCGTGGTCGAGGCCGCGGTCCGGGATGTCCTGGACGGGCGTGCCGGGGGCGCGCAGCAGCTTGCGCACGCGCTCGGCGAGCTTCGGTGCGCCGGGCGCGGCGTACTGGACCCGGTAGTAGTGCTCGGGGAACCCCCAGAAGTCGTAGACCAGCGGCACGGTGTCGACGGCGCCGAGCGCGAGCGGGGCCTCCTCCCAGTGCGCGGAGACCATCAGGATCGCCTCGGGGCGGGGGAGGTCGACCGACCAGGCGGCGAGCTGGTCGGGCCAGACCGGGTCGTCGGCGAGCGGCGGCGCGCCGTGCGAGAGGTACAGGGCGGGCATGCGCTCGGGGGCCGCGGTGCTCATGGCGACTTCCTCTTCCTCGATCCGGCTCGATCCGGCTCGATCCGGGATAGTTCAAATTTGAACCTCTATCGACCGACGGTACACCTTCGTTCGAATTTGAACAACGGGAGTAGGCTGAGCCCCATGTCCGCACCCCGTGAGCCCCGCTGGCTCGACGAGCACGAGATGGCCGCCTGGCGGGGTTTCGTCGTCGCGAGCAACCTGCTCAACCGCCGCCTGGAGCGCCAGCTCAAGGAGGACTCCGGTCTCTCGCACACCCAGTACGAGATCCTGGTGCACCTCTCCGCCGCCCCGGCCGGCTCGCTGCGGATGACCGAGCTGGCCGAGAAGCTGGTCACCTCCAAGAGTGGCCTCACCTACCAGGTCACCCAGCTGGAGCGGATGGGCCTGGTCGGCCGCCGCTCCTGCCCGAGCGACGTGCGCGGCGTGATGGCCGAACTCACCGACCGGGGGCGCGAGGCGGTCCGCCAGGCCGCACCCGGACACGTCGCCCTGGTCCGCGAGCTGCTGATCGACGTGCTCACCCACGAGCAGCTCGCCGTCCTCGCGGAGGGGCTGGGCGAGGTCAGCGCCCGGCTGCGGCTCGATGACGTCCCGTAACCACCGGACCGGAGCCCCGGGCCGCGCGGGTGCCGGCACCCGCGCCCACGGCAGTCCCCGCCCCTGACCCCGTCCCCGATCCCTGTGCCGGGACCGTGGCCGGCTCCGGGGCGCACAGCAGCGCCGCCCGCAGGTCGAGCCGGTCGTGGAGGCGGGCCAGGTTGCGCCCGGTCAGCTCCTCGATCCGGCGGATCCGGTAGTGGACGGTGTTCACGTGGATGTGGAGCTGTTCCGCCGTCCGCGCCCACGAGCCGTCGTGGTCCAGGAACACCGCGAGCGTGCCCAGCAGGGAGACGCCGTTCTCCCGGTCGTGGGCGGCCAACGGTGCCAGCAGCCGGGTGTGGAAGGCCGCCGTCACCTCCGCCGGGATGCCGCGCAGCAGCCCGGCCAGCGAATCGAGCTCGACCGCGCTGGCGACCGGTCCGGCCGAGCCCTCCAGCACGTAGCGGGCCTGCACCAGGGCCGCCCGCAGGGCCGCGGGGTCGGGCGGCGCGGCCGGGCCGACCCCGACCCGCAGGGCGCGCCGCCCGGTGAGCCGGGCCTGGAGGCCCGGCCGGGCCCGGCGCAGCCGCTCGGCGACCCGCTCGGCCGGCGCGGCCACCAGCGCGGCGGCCCGGCCGGCCCGGTCCGTCCCGGCCGCGAACGGCACGCCGAGCGGGTGCAGCGCCTCGGCCAGCGCGTGTGCGGCCCAGGCGGCCGGTGCGCTGCCGTCGCCGTCCGGTTCGGCCCGTGCGTCGTCGATGCGGGCGGTGACCGTCACCAGCGCCCGGGCGTCGCCCAGCTCGCAGGCCGCGAGCGGCTCGGCGAGGCCGCCGTCCCCGGCGAGGGCGTCCAGCAGCCGTCCGGCGGCCCTGTGCCGGGCGTCGGCGGCGGCGCGGTCGCGCACGGCGAGCGGGGCGAGCAGGTCGGCCAGCGCGCGCAGCATCGGTTCGGCCGCCGCGGCCCGGGTGTGCGGGCGCAGCCGCCAGCCGTCGAACGGCGAGCCGTCCTGCGGGCCGACCGGCAGTCCGGCGTCGCCGCGCACGACGGACGGCACCGGGGTGGCGGTGGCGGCGACGGGCCGGCCGCCCGCGGTGGCGATCGAGCAGTCCGGCACGCCGAGCCGGCCGACCGCGTGCGCCAGCACCTCGCCGGGTTCGGCGCCCGCGTGGATGAGGTCGAGCAGGTCGTGCCGGACGGTCTCCGGGATGGCCGCGGTGTCCTGCGAACCGGCCCGCAGGTCGCCCCAGAGCCGCAGGTAGACGCGGTCGGTGACGGCGCGGAAGCTGGTCCCCGCGGGCACCGCGAGCAGCGGGATGCCGTGCGTGCGGCAGGCCTCGGCGAGGCTGTCGGGGATGCTGCCGTGGGTGCCCTCGCCGGCCAGCAGGGCGGCCACGCCGGCGCTGCGCAGCGCGGTCGCGAAGCGCAGCGCGCCGGTGGCATCGGCGGGCCGCCACCAGACCAGGCCGGTGAGCACGAGCTCGCCGGGCTGGAGGTAGCGGGCCGGGTCCTGGAGGTCGGTGGAGCTGATGCCGGTGACCGGGCGGTCGAGGAGGTCCGGCGTGCCCCAGGCCAGCCGGATGTCGAGGTCGTCGAGGTGCAGCAGGTCACCGACGATCATTTTTCGCCGCCTCTCGCATTTGCAAGGTTCACATTCGCATGGGCATCGTAAATGCAAGTGGCGGAGGGGGGGTTCTTCTCGTGGGATCATCCAGTGCGGGCGGTGGCGGCAGGGTGTGGAACCGGCCGTCCGGACGATTGCAGTTGCTGGCCCTGAGGCGCATCATCCATCGCAGATGCGGCTGAAAGGTTCCTTTCATCGCCGCATGTGCGAATGCCGTGGATCCCGTTCGGGTACTCCTCCTCCCGGGCTGCGGCGGCGCGGCCCGGGAGGAGGGCGAGCACATGACCCCGGCGAGACCCACCGTCCGGCTGCACGGGCACCTGGACCGGCCCGCCGAGCTGACCGTCGACGAGCTGCGCACCCTCCCCGCGCACCGCGTCGAGGTGAGCTTCGACTGCCGGACGGAGGGCGAGCAGCGCCACGGCTACGAGGGCCCGGCCCTGTGGGACGTGCTGCGCGCGGCCCGGCCCCGGATCGACTTCAGCGGCCGCAAGCAGCGGCTGCGCTTCCTGCTGTCGGTCGGCGGCGCGGACGGGCACCGGGCGGTCGTCTCGTGGGCCGAGATCGACCCGGACTTCGGCGGCCAGGAGATCCTGCTGGCCACCAGCATGGACGGCGCCCCACTGGACGCCGCGGGCCCGCAGCTGGTCGTCCCGGACGACCACTGCGGAGCCCGCTACGTCAGCGGGGTCACCGACGTCTGGCTGGGCCCGCTGGGCGAGTCCGCGTCCTGAGGAAGCGCCGGACGGTTGCCCCGGGTGGCGGCCGCTCAGGCGGTCGCGAGCGAGATCTCGGTCGACTTGATCAGGGCCACGACCGACGAGCCGGCCGCGAGGCCCAGGTCGGCGGCGGCGTCGGCGGTGATCGCGGCGGTCAGCGCGCCGCCCGCGACGTCGACCTTGACCCCGGCCATCGCGCCGCCGGTGGCGACCTCGGTGACCGTGCCGGGGATCTGGTTGCGGATGCTCAGTCCGGCGACCGGACCGGTGGCCAGGGCGACCTCGGTGGACTTCACGAGGGCCTGGACGGAGCTGCCCGCACCCAGCCCGAGGTCCTTGACGGCGTCCACGGTGACCGCGGCGGTGAGCTCCTGGCCGGAGTCGAGGCGGACCTTGACGGTGGCCATCACCTCGCCGGTCGTGACGGAGCTGACGGTGCCGGGCAGCTGGTTGCGGATGCTGAGGCTCATGAGGGGTGCCTTCCGATCGTGCCCCCCGGGCGGGGGCGGGGGAGTTTCCGGCCGTGTCCAATCCCCACCTTACCGATCGGAAAACCGCAGGTCAGGCCGGGTTTGACGGTCCCTCTGGCGGCCCGTCGCAGCTGCCAGGACGATCACCTCCGAGCCCTCGCATCCGCCGCCCCGGGCCCGGTTCGGCGTTCGAACCGGGCCCGGGGCGACAACGGTGCGTCGCGCGCTACATGACCTGCTTCCGCGCCGCCTTCGGCCGGAGCTCCGGCGCCAGCGGCTGTGCGCCGGAGCGCTGGACGGCCGTGCCGCGGGCGAGGTCGAAGGCCGCCACCGGGTCCTCGGCGTCGGTCCACGGCGTGCTGCCGCACCACGGGCCGATCGCCCGGAACTGCTCCAGGGCGACGTCGTACAGCTCCGCCTGCATCGCGTAGTGCGCGAGCCGGTGCCGCAGCACCGGCATGCGCTCGTCGTCCGGCCGCACCTGAGCCAGGGCCTGAGCGACCCGCCGCAACCGGGCCTTGCCGTCGCCGCTCGCCAGCACCGGCGCGTGGGTCTCGCGCTTCTCCAGCTCGCTCAGCGCGTGCAGGTAGATGCCGGGCAGCGGGCTGCCGGCCGGGGCGGTGTCCATCGCGCGCTCGGCGAAGGCCGTCATCCGCTCGTCCGAGCCGAACCACTTGGCGCACCAGTACTGCATGCCCTGCCAGTGGGCCTCGTAGTGGTGCGGAGCCCGCTCGGCCAGTCCGCGCCACAGCTCCTCGAACTGCTCCGGCTCGTACTGCGCACCGCGCGCGGTGGTCACCATGACCACCCAGGGCGCCGGGTTGGCCGGGTCGAGCAGCGAGGCCCGCTTGGCCGCCTCGATGGCGGCGGGCAGTATCGAGCGGAAGGCGTTCATGTCCTCCTCGGGCACCTCGTGCGCGTACTTGGTGCCGCGGATCGCCCACGCCGCGTGGACCATCCGGTTGGCCTCCAGCGTCGCCGCGTCGCAGTTGCCCGGGTCGGCCGCGCGCCAGGCCTTCAGCCAGCCGTCGTCCTCGCCGGCGATGGAGTCCAGCAGCGACAGCCGGGTCCAGCGTTCGTCCCAGTCCTGCCCGGCGGCCGCGACGTACGCGGCGGCCGGCTTCCAGTTGCCGCTCCAGGCGGCGTCGGCTATCGCCTGGGACTCCTTGCGGAGGTGCGGGGCGCGCGGCGGGCCCGAGCGCCGGGGGTCGAGCCGGTCGCGCGGGACGAGTCCGTAGGCCGCCGCGTCGTAGTCGATCCGTGCCGGTGCCGGTGCCGCGGCCTCGGGCCGCGCGGTCCGGGACTTCAGGGCCTTGCTGATCACCGTGGAGACGGCGATGACCAGCAGGAGGAGGATGAGGTGTGTCACGGCGGAGCATCATCCCTGGTCGCGGGGGGTGCGGGCAACGCCCTTCAAACCACTCGCCCGACGCCCGTTTCCGTGCCAACATGCCGCATATGGGGACGATCCTGCACGGCACCCTCGTCACGCTCAGGCCCGCCACCGGGGACGACATCCCGGCGCTGGCGGCGATCCGCGGCACGCCCGAGGTCTACGCCCGCTGGCGCGGTGGCGAGGACCTCGTGGACGAGGTCGCCACCGACCTCGAATCGCCCGACACCGAGACCCTCGCCGTCGAGCTGGGCGGCAAGGTGGTCGGGGCCATCCAGTGGTACGCGAACAACGACGACGACTACCGCCACGCCGGCATGGACCTCTACCTCGACCCGGGTGTCCACGGCCTCGGCCTCGGCACGGACGCGGTCCGCACCCTCGCCCGGCACCTCGTGCGCGACCACCACTACCACCGGCTGATCATCGATCCGGCCGCCGACAACGCCGCCGCGATCCGCTGTTACGAGAAGGTCGGCTTCCGGCCCGTCGGCACCATGCGCCGCTACGAGCGCGGCCCGGACGGCACCTGGCACGACAACCTCCTGATGGACCTGCTGGCGGAGGAACTCGTCGACGGCTGACGGGCCGTGCGGCCGTCGACGGGGCGTCAGCCGGCGGTGGTGCAGCGGGCGGCGCGGCTCGGCGGACGTGCAGGAGCCGCAAGGGTGTGACGTGCAGGAGCCCCAAGGATGTACAGACATCTCGTCGTACATCTGGTCAGGGCTGTACAGACATCTCGCGTTCTTCCCGATGTACCGGGCAGTAGCTACCGTTCCGCTGCCATCCCCGAGCGGCCGTGACCCCTTCGGCCGCCGGGATCCGCAGGGTAGACGAATCCCCCAGGAGAACGCCCATGCTCTCGCGTCGCACGGCCACCGCCCTCACCTCGGCGGCCGCCGCCGCACTGCTGCTCGGCGGCACCGCCCCGACGGCCGTCGCCGGCACCCAGGCGGCCCCGGCCACGCTGTCCGTCTTCGCCTTCAACGTCGACCTCGGCACCGCCGTCGTCGACAGCACCCAGAACGAGCAGGCCGCCCGCCGCACCCCGGTGATCGAGCAGATCGTCCGTCAGCACGACGCGGACGTCGTGATCCTGGACGAGCAGTTCAACAACAGCTCGACCGCCGACATCAACGCCAAGCTCGCCGACCTCTACCCCTACCGCACCCCGGTGGTCGGCCAGACCTGCTCCGGCGGCGGCTGGACCGGCATCAGCGGCAACTGCTCCAGCTCGTGGTTCGTCATCAACGGCGGCACGATGATCCTCTCCAAGTACCCGATCACCGCCCAGTACGCCCACGTCTTCAGCAACTCGACCTACGGCACCTGGGACTACCACGCCAACAAGGGCGCCGCGCTGGTCCGGGTGAACAAGAACGGCTCCACCGCGTGGGTCGTCGGCACCCACCTCCAGGCCGACGAGTCGGACACCTCCACCGACACCACCCAGGCCACCCGGCTCGGCCAGCTCGGCGAGATCCGCAGCTGGGTCAACGGCATCGCCGGCACCGGCGCGCCGGTCCTGATCGGCGGCGACCTCAACGTCGAGTACTTCCACGGCCAGGCCCGCGGCGACTACGCCAACGCCCAGTACGCGGTGGACGGCGTCCTCGGCACCCCGGCCACCGACCCGAACCAGACGCTGAACACCATGGACTGCCCGGCCTCGGCCTGGTGCCAGTACATGTCCGGCGTCGAGACCTTCCCGAAGGACTACCGGGACGACCTCGACTACATCGGGTACCTCAACGCCCCCGGCCGTCCGGTGCCGTCCGCGATGTCCACCGTGCGGGTCGACTTCGACCCGCAGGCGGGCTGGACCCCGGGCCAGGTCGACACCAACGCGCCGAGCGACCACTACCCGGTCGAGGCCACCTTCCAGCTGAACTGACCACCGCGCCTCGGGAGTTCCCCGCCCGCACGCCCCCTCCGGCGGTCGCCCATCGGCCGCCGGACGGGCTCGGGCCGGACGGGCTCAGGTCGGACGGGCTCAGGCCGGGCCGGACGGGTTCGGGCAGCCGCACGAGCGGCGCAGCACCAGCCGGGCCGGGAACGTCCGCGCGCCGGTGACCCGCCCCTCGGCGCCGCCGAGCACCAGGTCCACCGCGGCCCGGGCCATCTCCTCTTGTGCCGTCCCGACGGTGGTCAGCGCCGGGCCGGCGATCACCGCCTCCGCGATGTCGTCGAACCCGGCCACCGCGAGCTCCTCCGGCACCCGTATCCCGAGGTCGTCGGCGGCCCGCAGCAGGCCTATCGCCTGGTCGTCCGTCGCGCAGAACACGGCGGACGGACGGTCCGGCCGGGCCAGCAGCCGCAGCGCCTCGGCGTGCGCGCGCACCCGGTCGAAGGGCGCGGGGACGAGTCGGCCCTCGGCGGGGATCCCGGCGTCGGCCAGTGCGGCGGCCCACCCGACGGTGCGGGCGGAGACGGGGTCGGCCGGGCTGAGCGAGAAGGTGCCGCCGAAGCAGTGCACCCCGGGGTGCCCGTGGCCGAGCAGGTGGCGGACCACCTCGGCGGCGCCGCCCTCGTCGTCCGCGACCACGGCCACGCCGCGGGCCGTCTCGGCGCGGTGGTGCAGGAGCACGACGGGCGTCCCGTCGGTCGCGTCGAAGCCGCTGACGCCGGGGCCGGCCGGGTCCTGGGTGACCAGGACCAGGCCGTCCACCTGCATGCCGAGGAAGGCGCGGATGTAGTGCGCCTCGCGCTCGTCCGCGTAGTCCGAGTTGCCGATCAGCAGCAGCCGGCCGCGCTCGGCGGCGGCCTGCTCGACCTGGTGGGCGAGGCCCGCGAAGAAGGGCTGGCGGGCGTCCGGGACGACCATCCCGATCAGGTCGGTGCGCTGGCGCGCCATGGCCTGCGCGACCCGGTTGGGCCGGTACCCCAGCTCCTCGACGGCCGCGAGCACCTTCGCGCGCGTGGCCGGTGCCACCGGACGCGGCCCGTTGTTGATCACATAACTCACGACGGCCGTGGACGTCCCCGCCGCCCTCGCCACATCGTCCCGCGTCACCCTCGCCATGCCAGCGAGCCTACACACCGCCTCGGACAGTGACCTTTCCGTGATCGGGGGGAGATCCGCCCGCCCCGGTAGGGTGAATTCCGCTTGCGGGCCGTGACGCCCGGCGCCGACGGTGGCGGGACGGGGGCGTCCGCCCCCGCGCCACTCGACCGCCCCGCGAGGAGGCCGATGAACGCGTCGCCGCGCCTTCCGGGCCGTCCGCGGCGACCGGGCCGGCCCCGGGTGCGGATCCACGCCCGGTCCCGGGCCGCCGTCGAGCCGCCGGCCCGGACCCCGCGGGTGCGGCCGTGGCGGCCGGTCGTCGTCGTGGCGCTGATCGCGGCGCTGGTGGCGGCCGGGATCGGCCTCTACTTCGACGAGCGGTCGAGCCGTGAGCAGCCGCAGGCCGTCGGCAGCGCTACCACGCAGGACTTCCTGGAGCTGGACGTCGTCCTGCAGCGCGTCGACGCGACCGCCCTGACGCTGGCCGCCAAGGTCCTCGTCCAGCCGCACGGCGGCCTGGCGGCGCCGAACGGCCCGCTCGTGCCCGCGCAGGACGTGGTCGTCGAGACGACCTCCCTGGAGCAGGCCGCGCTGAAGTACCCGGCGAACCAGCAGATCAGCTTCAGCACGGTGGCGTTCAACCTGACCGACGGGCGGCTCTCGGACTACCCCTTCGACAGCTACCGCGCGCCGATCGGCTTCCGGGCGACCGTCGGCGGTCGTCAGGTGCCCGTCGTGCTGAACGTCCAGGAGGCGGACCCGTTCTTCGCCCTGCGCCGGAGCGGCCAGGAGAGCGAGGACGGCGCCGTGGAGGTCACCGAGCGGATCAGCCGCTCGCGCAGCACCTTCATCCTGGCCTGGTTCATGATCATCGCGATGTGGGCGCTGGGCCTGTCCGCGCTGGTCGCCGCCTTCCTGATCGTGCGGCAGCGGCGCGGGCTGGTCTGGCCCGCCCTGGGCTGGATGGCGGCGACGCTGTTCGCCCTCGTCGGCATGCGCAACGCGGCGCCGGGCGGTCCGCCGATCGGCTCGCTGCTGGACTACTCGGCCTTCTTCTGGGCCGAGGCGCTGGTCACCGCGAGCCTGACGATGGTGGTGGTCCGGGGGGTCCGGGTGGAGGGCCGGCACCCCACCTGACCGGCGCACCCCACCTGACCGGCCCCGCGCCCGCCGCGGCCGGGCCTCACAGCGGCCGCAGCGCCCCCTCTGCCCGCAGGTCGGCGATCGTGGGGTAGCCGTCCACCGCCATGATCAGGTCGGCCTCGGCGAGGATCGAGCGCAGCACGTGCACGATGCCGTCCGTGCCGCCGAGCGCGAGCCCGTAGGCGTACGGGCGGCCGACGGCGACCGCGGTGGCGCCCAGCGCGAGCGCCTTGACCACGTCGGCGCCGGTCCGGACGCCGGAGTCGAACAGCACCGGCAGCCCGTCGGCGGCCTCGACGACGCCGGGCAGCGCGGCGAGCGCCGGCAGTCCGCCGTTGGCCTGCCGGCCGCCGTGGTTGGAGCAGTAGACCGCGTCCGCGCCGCCGTCCTTCGCGCGGCGGACGTCCTCGGGGTGGCAGATGCCCTTGAGCACGATCGGCAGCTCGGTGATCGAGCGCAGCCAGGGAAGGTCGTCCCAGGTCAGCGGGTTGCCGAAGCCCTGCGTCCACTCCAGGACGGCGGCCCGCGGATCGGCCTCGGGCGGATTCGCCAGCCGGGCGCGGAAGACCGGGTCGGAGGTGTAGTTGGCGAGGCAGTGGCCGCGCAGCTGCGGGAAGTTGCCCGTCGCGAGGTCGCGGGGGCGCCAGCCGGTGATCCAGGTGTCGAGGGTGACGACGATGGCCTTGAACCCGGCGGCCTCGGCCCGGTGCACGAGGCTCTCGGCGAGCGCGCGGTCGGTCGGGGTGTAGAGCTGGAAGAAGCCCGGGGTGTCGCCGAACCCGGCGGCGACGTCCTCCATCGGGTCGACGGACAGCGTGGAGGCGATCATCGGCACACCGGTGCGGGCGGCGGCGCGGGCGGTGGCGAGGTCGCCGTGGCCGTCCTGGGCGCACAGGCCTATCACCCCGACCGGGGCCAGCAGCAGCGGCGACGGCAGGGTGAGGCCGAACAGGTCCACCGTGAGGTCCCGCCGGGCGGCGCCGACCATCATGCGGGGGACGAGCCCGTAGCGCTCGAACGCGGCGGTGTTCGCCCGCTGCGTGGTCTCGTCGCCGGCGCCGCCCGCGACGTAGGAGCGCACCGAGGGCGCCAGCGCGGCCTGCCCGCGCTCCTCCAGGTCGGAGGGGGACAGGGGCAGGGCGGGGAGGACGCCGAAGAGGCCGTCGAAGTAGATCTCGTTCTGGTAGTCGCCGAACTGCGCCTTGGCGTTCACGTCCACGCGCTCTGCCGTCCTCTCGGAACCGGGGCAAGGGGCCGGGGCCGGCCACCCGCTCACCGTGCCCGGGTGGCGGCCGGATTTCCAGACCCCCGGGTGCGCGTGGCCGGACGCTCAGTACAGCTGGCGCCCCATGACGTCGGCCGACAGCTCCAGCGCCCGCTCGGCGCGCGGGCCGCGCACCGCGAGCAGGGCCGCGGTGAGGGCGTCGACGACGGCCAGGTGGGCGATCCGGCTGGCGGTCATCTCCAGCCCGAACACCAGGTCCTGCCCGCCCGCGAGGAGGATGTGGGTGGCGGTTTCGGTGAGCGGGGAGCGGGCGTAGCTGGTCAGGGCCAGCACGGCGGCGCCGGCCTCGCGGGCGCGGCGGGCCGCCTCGACGACGACGGGCGTGGCGCCGCCGTGGCTGACGACCAGGCAGACGCCGGTGGGCGTGAGCTGGGCCGCGGCGATCTGGGCGGTGAGCGAATCGGCCGGGGCGTCGACCGCCAGGCCGAGCGCGCGCAGCCGGTAGGCGAGGTCGAGCGCGATGGCGCCGGAGATCCCGGAGCCGGCCAGGAGCACCCGGTCGGCGCCGTCCAGCAGCTCGGCGGCGGCCCGCAGGTCGGCCGGGGTGACGGTGGCGGCCACGCCGTCCAGGGCCTCCCGGGCCGCGCCCAGGGCGTCGGCGAGCGCGCGGGCGGCCGGGTCCCGCCGGTCGGCCGGGGCGGGGGCCGGGCGCGGGGCCTGCCGGGCGGCGGCGATCTTCAGCTCCTGGAATCCGCGGAAGCCGAGCCGCTGGCACGCCCGCACCACCGAGGACGGCGCGGTGCCGGCCAGCTCGGCGACGTCGCTCACGCTGAGGTGCACGAGGTCGGCGCCGCGGTCGAGGACGACCCGGGCGACGCGTGCCTCGGTGCCGCGCAGGTCGCCGAGCCGGGTGCGGACCAGTGCGGCCAGCTGGGACTCCAGCGGAGAAAATTCGGAACGCTCTTCCATGGATCCAGTGTACCGTGGAATTCCGTTCCAAGCCTGATGCTTCGTCGGAGGGGAGTCCCGCCATGCCGGAATCCGCGTCGGCCGTGCCCGTCGTCGTGCTCGCCGCGGCACTGCTGCACGCCGTCTGGAACGGTCTCGCGCACCGGATCCCGGACAAGCTGGTCGGCTTCGCGCTGATCAACCTGACGTACACCGCGTGCGCCGTCGTCCTGGTGCTGCTCAACCCGCTGCCGGCCGCCGCCAGTTGGCCCTACCTGCTGGCCTCGACGGTGGTCCAGACGGTGTCGACGGTGCTGCTCCTGCGGGCCTACCAGCTGGGGGACTTCGGGCAGATGTACCCGGTCGCGCGCGGATCGGCGCCGCTGCTGGTGGCGCTGATATCCGTGGCGGTGCTGGGCCGGCACCCGGGCGCGGGCGAGCTGTCGGGAGTCGCGGTGATCTCCTGCGGCCTGATCGGGCTGGCCTTCGCCAAGGGGGTGCCGGGGCGGGCGCAGCTGCCCGCGCTGGGGGCCGCGGCGGGCACCGGGGTGATGATCGCGCTCTACACGGTGCTGGACGGCAGCGGGGTCCGGCACGCCGGCACCGTCGGCGGCTACGTGGCCTGGCTGTTCCTGCTCCAGGGGCCGGCGCTCGTGCTGGTCGTGTGGCTGCGGCGCGGCCGCTCGCTGCTGGTCGGGGTCGGCCGGGTGGCGCCGCTCGGCATCGTGGGCGGCGTGCTCTCGCTGACGGCCTACGGGCTGGTGGTGTGGGCGCAGTCCCGGGGGGACCTCGCGACGATCGCGGCGCTGCGGGAGACGAGCATCGTGATCGCCGCGCTGATCGCCACGACGGTGTTCCGCGAGCGCCTGGGCCGGCTGCGGCTGACGGCCAGCGTCACCGTGCTGGCCGGGATCGTGGTGCTGGAGCTGGCCCGGTGACGGGTCGCCGGGGGCACGGCGGCTGCCGGTGGCGGTCAGCCGGCCGCCGGGGCGCCGCCCGGCACGATCACGGTCAGGGCCGTGTGCACCAGGGCGAAGCCGAGCCGCTCGTACACCCGGCGGGCCGGGTTGCCCTCGGTCACGGTCAGCTGCACCTCGGCGAGCCCGCGGCGGGCGCAGTCCGCGACGGCCCGGCGCAGCAGGTCGGTGCCGAGCCCGGGGTAGCCGCGCCCGGGGTGGCGGAAGACCTCGCCGACCCACGGCACACCGGCCCGGTCGGTGAGCACGACGCCGCCCACCACCCAGTCGTCCGCGTCCACGGCGAGCAGGCTGGCGGGCAGCACGGGCCCGATGGCCGTGCCGGCGAGCAGCGGGGCGAGCCGTTCGGCCAGCGCCCGGCGGTCGTCGCCCGCGAACCGGTCCACGTGTCCGGGGGCGAACGCGGCCCGCCACGCGTCGAACAGCTCCTCGGGCGCGCGGTCGCAGGGCGCCGCCCGCAGGCCGTCCCGCAGTGGCGCGTCCGTCCAGTCGGCGGGCGGCGGGTCGGCCACCAGGTCGCGCCGCAGCGAGTGGGCGTGCCGCAGCGGCGTGGCGCCGCGCGCCAGCAACTCCCGGCCGAACTCGGCGGATCCGGAGACCGCCCACCCCGGCATGGTGTCGCGCACGAACTCCACCGGGTCCACCCCGCCGGATCCGTCGAGGACTTCGAGCAGGTCGGCCCACGGCAGGCCCTCCCGCTCGCCCCGCCGGTACCGCACCACCGGCACCCCGTCGGAGGTCCGCCCGATCACCCAGTCCGTCTCCGCCACGCCTGCCCCATCGTCGAGATCGTTCGTGTTCCGGCCATACTGACCAGCCCGGACGACCGGGGGCAACGGTTTGTTCCGAATACAGGCTTCGTGCAGGCCCTCTGTCGGCCTCGTACCGGCCTCGTACCGGCCTCGTACCGGCCCCGTTCCGGCCGCGTGCCGGCCGCGTGCCGGTGTTCCGGGCCGACGGCGGCCCTGCGTCAGGAGATCACGGCCGCGCGCACGCACAGCACGTCGGGCAGGTGGGACTTGAGCAGCGTCCAGCTGTCGCCCTCGTCGTGGCTGGCGTACACGTCACCGGTGCGGTTGCCGAAGTAGATGCCGGCCGGGTCGGCGTCGTCGGTGCGCAGGGCGTCGCGCAGCACGATGCCGTAGTGGTCCTCGCCGGGCAGGCCGTCGGCGAGCGGCTGCCAGCTGTCGCCGGCGTCCTCGGTGCGGAAGACCCGGCAGCGGCGGCCGGGCGGGATGCGGTCGCCGGAGCCGCCGAGCGGGAACAGGTAGGCGGTGTCGCCGCGGCGCGGGTGCGCGGCGATCGCGAAGCCGAATTCGGCGGGCAGCCCGTCGACGATCGTCCGCCAGCTCGCGCCCCAGTCGTCGCTGCGGTACACGCCGCCGTGGTTCTGCAGGTAGAGGCGGTCGGGGTGGACCGGGTCCGGGGCGATCTTGTGGACGCACTGGCCGAACTCCGGGTACTGGCTCTCCTCGGGGAAGAACTCTGCGCGCAGACCGGTGTTGGACGGCTCCCAGCTCTCGCCGCCGTCCTTGCTGCGGTAGACGCCGCCGCTGGAGACGGCGACCAGGAGCCGCTGCGGGTCGCGCGGGTCGGTGAGGATGGTGTGCAGGCCCTGGCCGCCGTAGCCGGCGCCCCACTGGGAGCGCTGCGGGTGGTCCCACAGGGCCCGGACGAGGGCGAAGGTCTCGCCCCCGTCCTCGGAGCGGAACAGCGCGGCCGGTTCGGTGCCCGCGTACACGACGCCGGGCGCCTCGGGCCCGGCGGGCTGGAGCTGCCAGACCCTGGTGAGCGAGGCGCCGGTGCCCTCGGGGAAGCGGATCGCGGGCTCGGCGGGCTCCTTCCAGCTGGTGCCGAGGTCGTCGGAGCGCCACACCGACGGGCCCCAGTGGCTGCTGTCGGCGCCCACCAGCAGCCGGGCGCGGCCCTCGCGGCGGTCCACGGAGACGGAGTAGATCGCGTTCATCGGGAAGTGCGGCCCGCTGAACTCCCAGCTCAGCCGGTCGCGGCTGCGGCCGAGAAAGAGGCCCTTCTCGGTTCCGACGGCCAACAGCACCTCGGTCATGCCAACACACCACCTGGTCACGAGAAACCGCCCCCCGGGACGTCCCCCGACTGCCAGTCTCCCGCCGTCCACCCGAGGTCACATCTCGCCGCGCCGAGCAGCGCCGAGCAGCGCCGAGCCGGTGACCTCGGGGGACGGCGGACGGAGGACGGGATCAGGCGCTCAGCCCCGGCAGCCCTCCAGGAGCCGCAGCCACACCTCGCTGATCGTCGGGTACGCGGGCACGGCGTGCCAGAGCCGGTCGATCGGCACCTCGCCGACCACCGCGACGGTCGCCGAGTGCAGCAGTTCGGCGACCGCGGGGCCGACCAGGCAGGCGCCGACCAGCACCTGACGATCCAGGTCGAACACCACCCGGGCCCGGCCGCGGTAGTCGTCTCCGTACAGCGAGGCCCCGGCCACGGCGCCGAGGTCGTGGTCGACGGCCTTGACCCGCAGCCCGGCCCGCTCGGCCGCCGCCAGGGTCAGGCCGACGGCGGCGACTTCCGGTTGCGTGAAGACGACCTGCGGCGCGCCGGCGCTGTCGGCCGACGCGGCGTGCGCGCCCCAGCGCGCGGTGTCCAGCTCGCGCCCCTGGGCCCGGGCCGCGATGGCCGCGCCGGTGATCCGCGCCTGGTACTTGCCCTGGTGGGTGAGCAGCGCCCGGTGGTTGACGTCCCCGGCGGCGTAGAGCCACTCGCCGGGCACACCGAGCACCGTGCAGCTGTCGTCCACCTCCAGCCAGTCGCCCGGCTTCAGCCCGACCTGCTCCAGGCCGATGTCCGCGGTCCGCGGGGCCCGCCCGGTCGCGTACAGCACCTCGTCGACGCTCAGCCGCTCGCGGTCCGAGAGCGTCAGCACGACCGGTCCGGAGTCGTCCGCCCGTTCCAGCGCGGTGACCTCCACCCCGAACCGGACGTCCACCCCGGCCTCGCGCAGGCCGTCGCCGACGAGCTCGCCCGCGAACGGCTCCATCCGCGGCAGCAGCCCGCCGCCGCGCACCAGCAGGACGACCTCCGCACCCAGCGCCCGCCACGCCGTCGCCATCTCCACGCCGACCACCCCGCCGCCGACCACCGCGAGCCGCCCGGGGACGGCGGGGGCCCCGGTGGCCTCCCGGTTGGTCCACGCCCGGGCCTCCGCCAGCCCCGGCACCCCGGCCGGCAGCACCGGGCGGCTGCCGGTGCACACGGCGACGGCGTGCCGGGCGGTCAGCACCCGCTCGCCGCCGTCCTCCGCCTCGACCGTCACGGTCCGTGCGCCGGCCAGCCGGCCGTGGCCGCGCACCAGCTCGATGCCGGTGTCGCGCAGCCACTTCACCTGGCCGTCGTCCCGCCAGTGCGAGGTGAAGGAGTCCCGCCGGGCCAGCACCGCGGCCGCGTCGAGCCGCCCCTCGCCGACGGCCTCGCGCGAGCCTGCCACCGCGCGGGCGTCGGCGAGCGCCGCCGCCGGGCGCAGCAGTGCCTTGCTCGGCATGCAGGCCCAGTACGAGCACTCGCCGCCGACCAGTTCGGCCTCGACGATCACCGTGCGCAGTCCGGCCGCGACCGTCCGGTCGGCCACGTTCTCGCCGGTCGGCCCGGCGCCCAGGACGATGACGTCGAACTCCTCGGGCGTGGTGGTCATGCGCGGTCCTCCGTCGTGTCGATGGTCACCCCGGACCCCAGGGCCAGCGTGACGGGCGTGCGCTCGCAGATGTCGAGCAGCCGGGCGCGCTGCGCTTCGTCGAGCGCCCCGGAGAGCGCGACCCTGCGGGTGATCCGCCCGCGCGCTCCGTTCGTCTCGTACCCGAGCCTGACTCGGACCGCATCCAGCGGCCACTCCTTGCGTTCGGCGTACATCCGCAGGGTGATCGCCGTGCACGAGCCGAGCGAGGCGAGGAGGAGGGCGAACGGTTCCGGGCCGCTGTCCGAGCCGCCGCGCCGCGCCGGCTCGTCGGCGGTCAGCGGGTGGGTGCCGGCCTTGACGTCGACGTGGTACGGCGCGTCGGTGGCGCTCCCGGTGACGACGGTGGTGGTGACCCGCTTGAACTCCGGCTCGGTGGTGGTGCCGGCGGGCTGTTCGCTCATGGGCGGTGCTCGCTCTCCGTTCGGGTCCGGTCTCCCTGCCGGACCGGCGCCGGACCGCGTGCCCGGCGCCGTGCCCATCCTGCGCCGACGCCCGCCGTCCGCGCAGGCGAACACGCGGACGGCGGGCGATCGAGCAGACGTTCAGCAGGTGGACGCGCGGCGCCGGGGGCGGCTCGGAGCGTCGCTCAGAGCGCCGCGAGTTCCGCCAGCACCGTGGCCGTGTCGGCCGGCCGGGAGAACATCGGCCAGTGCCCGGTGGGCAGTTCGCGCAGCTCCCAGTTCGGCCCGTCCAGCCCCGCGAACCACGGGTGGCCCGCCTCGATCATCGCGCGCACCTGGGCGAGCGGGAACGAGCAGGCCACCAGCGCCTGCGGCAGCGCGGCCCCGGCGCCGGTGAGCCGGAGCCGGTCCGGGTAGGCGCCGACGGGGTGCGGGGTGGTCCGCGCGCCGATCCGGGCGAGCATCGCCTCGTCCAGGCCCTCCGTGCTCGCGCCGTGCTCGGCGATGGCGCCCCAGGACGGCATCGGCAGCCGGCCGTCGACCACCGAGGCGTCGGCCCAGGCGCGGTAGTCGGGCTGCCACAGGTCGTACACCGAACTGCCGTCGACCATCGGCCCGCTGTCCAGGTAGACCACCCGGCGCACGCGTTCCGGCATCCGGTCGGCGATCCCGCCGACCGGGGCGCAGGCGCCGCTGTGCGCGACCAGCACCACGTCGTGCAGGTCCTCCCGAACCAGCAGGCCGGCCAGGTCGGCGATGTGGTCCTCCAGTCCGAAGTCGCCCTCCTCTCCGGCGCGTTCGGCGAGCCCGGGCAGGCTCACCGCGTACACCGCGTGCCCGGCCGCGCGCAGCGGCGCCGCGACCTCGTCCCACGCCCAGGCACCGAGCCAGAAACCGGGGACCAGTACGAACGTGCTCATGGTGGATCGCTCCTTCGCGTCGGCGGGAACCCGGGGGCCTGCCCCCGGCGCCGACGACTCTAGGATCGAATCCGGACAGAACCCGCCCGGATAAGAACGGGGGAACCGATGGACCACCCGGTCAGTCGCGTACCAAGGGCCTGTCGTCAGACTCCCGCCTGCCGGGCGACGCCGGGGCACGCGCCTCGCCGCGTTGTCGTCGGTCGCCCGATGTCCCCCAGCCTGGCGGCCGGGAGGTGCCCCCACCGCATCGCCTCCCTCCTCCGCCTTGCGATGCACGCACCCCAACGCCGCCCGGCCCGCCCTACGGGCGGACGACGGGAGTCTGACGACAGGCCCTGGCCCTGCTGGAACTGCTCCAGGACCACCCGGGCCTTACCGCCGCCGAACTCGCCGCCCGCCTGGACGTCGACGAGCGCACCGTCCGCCGCTACACCGCCCGCCTGGCCGACCTCGGCATTCCCGTGCGCGCCGACCGCGGCCGCTACGGCGGCTACCGCCTGCTGCCCGGCTACCGCCTCCCTCCCCTCATGCTCACCGCCGACGAGGCCGCCTCCGTCGTGCTGGGCCTCCTGGCCGGGCGCAGCACGGGCCTGACGGTGGGGGAGCGGGCCGCCGGGACGGCGCTCGCGAAGATCCGGCGGGTGCTGCCGCCCGCCCTGCGCGAGCGGATCGACACCGTCGAGCAGACCCTCGGCCTGACCGCCGCGCCCGCCGCCGGGCCGGGTCCGGCGGCCGCCGCACTGTTCACGCTGGCCGACGCGGCCCGCTGCCGGCGTCGGGTGCTGCTCGTCTACCGGGACCGCGAGGACCGGCCCAGCGAGCGGGAGTTCGACCCGTACGGCCTGGTCTTCCACTCGGGCCGCTGGTACACCACCGGGCTCGACCACCGCAGCGGCGAGGAGCGGACGTTCCGCCTGGACCGGATCGTCCGGGCCGAGCCGCGCGGGACCGGGTTCGAGCCGCCGGCCGACGTCGACCCGGTGCAGCGCGTCGTCGAGTCGCTGGCGGGGGTGCCGTGGACGCACCGGGTGGAGGTGGAGCTCGGGATGACGCTCGAAGAGGCGCGCAAGCGCCTGCCGCGCGCCGTCGGGACGGTCACCGAGCTGGCCGAGGGGCGCGTGCTGCTGCGCGCCCGGGCGCAGAACCTGGACGGCGTCGCCGTGCTGCTCGCGGGCCTCGGCCGCCCGTTCACCGTCCGCACGCCGGACGCGCTGCGCGACGAAGTGCGGGCGCTGGCGGCCCGGCTGGCAGCGTGGAGCGGGCCCGGGGAGGACGACTCCCCGGGCCCGCCCGGGAGTTGATCAGCAGGTCACGCCGTGCCCTGCGCCGCCTGCTCCTCGGCGACCTTGCGCTTCACCTCGGCCATGTCCAGCTTCCTGGCCTGGCCGATCAGGTCCTCGAACACCGCCTCCGGCATTGCGCCGGCCTGCGAGAAGACGAGCACGCCCTCGCGGATGATCGCCAGCGTCGGGATCGACTGGATCCCGAACGCGGACGCCAGCTCCTGCTGGGCCTCGGTGTCCACCTTGGCGAACACGAGGTCCTGGTGGCGCTCGGCGGCCATCTCGTACACCGGGGCGAACTGGCGGCACGGCCCGCACCACCCGGCCCAGAAGTCGATGAAGACGAAGTCCTTGCCCTCGGGGCCGGGGACGATGTCGTCGAAGTTCTCCTTGGTCAGCTCGACCGTGTTGCTCATCTCGCGATTCCTTCCCTTCCGGAGGAGGCGGTTCGGACCTGTGCACGCCACAACGGCACGCCGGCACGGCCTATTCCACCGCCCACTTCCACCGTTCTCTTCCACCGTCCTCCCCCGGTGCGGCGCCCCGGTGAGCAGCGCGCCGCCACCGTCCGTACAGAAGGGTGTCCACTCCGCCCCCGACCACGGGAGCCCACCATGCGCAGCAACCCCCGCACGCGGCGGGCCGCGCTGCTCGCCGCCTCCGGCCTCGCCGTGACCGCCCTCGTGGCCGGCTGCGGGTCCTCCGGCTCCGGTTCGAGCGCCAAGCCCAGCACCCCGAGCACCCCGAGCGCGCCGGCCGCGCCGAGCACCCCGGCCCCGGGCACACCGGCCCCGAGCCAGCCCCCGGCCGCCGGCGGCACGACCCTGCAGACCGCGACGGACCCCAAGCTCGGGACGATCATCACCGACGGCTCCGGCTTCACGCTCTACCGCTTCGACAAGGACGAGAGCAGCCCGCCGGACTCGTACTGCAACACCGGCTGCTCCTCGCTCTGGCCGCCCGAGCAGTCCACCGGAAACGTCACCGTCAAGGGCATCGACAGCAAGCTCGTCGGCTCCTTCACCCGCGACGACGGCACCAAGCAGGTCACCGTCAACGGCTGGCCGGTCTACCGGTACGCACCGGACACCAAGCCCGGTGACACGATGGGCCAGGGCTTCGGCGGCATCTGGCACGCGCTGACCCCGACCGGCGACAAGGCGGGCGTCGCGACCGGCACCACCCCGATGCCGAGCGCCCCGGCGACCCCGAAGCCCACCGCGCCGAGCAGCGGCTACTGACCCGTGACGACGTGACTCGCTCGGGAGGCAGGGGTGCGCAACGATGAAGTGGTGACCGAGGAGCACCCCCGCGGTGAGGCCGCCGCACGCGGGCCGGGGGCGTCGGACGAGGAGCTGATGCGCGCCCTGTACCGCGAGCACGCCGGTCCGCTCTACGGCTTCGTGCTCCACCTGGTCGCCGGCGACCGCCAGCGCGCCGAGGACGTCGTGCAGGAGACGCTCGTCCGGGCCTGGCGCAACATCCACAGGCTCGACCCGGCGGCCCGCTCGCTGCGCCCCTGGCTGGTCACGGTCGCGCGGCGGATCGTCATCGACGACCACCGCAGCGCGCTCGCCCGGCCCCGCGAGGTGGACGCCGCGCCGCTGGAGCTGATGCCCGCCGACGACGAACTCGACCGGGCCCTGCGGATGATGACCATCGCGGACGCCCTCGGCGACCTCTCGCCCGCCCACCGGGAGATCATCGTCGAGACCTATCTCAAGGGCCGCACCGCCAAGGAGGCGGCCGCCGAACTCGGCATCCCGGCCGGGACCGTCCGGTCGCGGGTGTTCTACGCACTGCGCTCGCTCAGGCTCGCACTGGAGGAACGGGGAGTGACATCGTGACCGACCGCCCCGACCCCGGCCCCGGCGGAGCCGACCACGTCGACGCCGGCGCGTACGTCCTCGGCCTGCTGGAGCCCGCCGAGCGCGCCGCGTTCGAGGAGCACCTGGCCGGGTGCCCGCAGTGCGCGGCGCAGGTCGCGGAGCTCGGCCCGGTCGAGCCCGTGCTGGCCGACTACGCTGCCTCGGCCGCGGCGCTCGGCCTCGATCCGGCCGGGCCGGCCCCGGGCCCCGACCCCGCCCTCCTGGACCGGCTGGTCGCCGAGGTCTCGGCCGGCCGGCGGCGGGGCCGGGTGCGGCGGCTGGTGCTGGCGCTGGCCGCGAGTGCGATGGTGGCCGCGGGCCCGGTGGTCACGGCTGCGGTGGTCAGCGGCAGCGCCACGCCCGCGGTGGTCGCCGTCGCGCAGCAGTTCTCCGCGACCGACCCGCAGACCGGTGCCCAGGCCGTCGTCGGAGTGGACGGCGTCACCTGGGGCAGCCGGGTGAGTCTCCAACTGTCCAATGTCCAGGGCCCGTTGACGTGCACCCTGGTCGCGGTCTCGCACGGTGGGGAGCGCCAGACGGTCACCACCTGGAACGTTCCGGCGGACGGCTACGGCGAGCCGGACAGCGGGGACACGCTGCACACCGGTGGGGGCACCGCGCTCCAGCCGGGCCAGATCGACCACTTCGAGGTGCGTGTCCAGGGCACCGGCGCCGTGCTCGTCTCCGTCCCGGCCCACCGGGCCTGAGCCCGTCGCACGCCAGGCCCGCCGCGATTCGGGCCCGTGGCGGTTCAGGCCCGCCGAGGCCAGTGCGGGCTGGGCGTGCCCTCGTCGGTCATGTGCGAGCGCCGCCAGATCCCGCGCCAGGCGCGCGGCGCGGACGGCAGGAGCTCCCGGTGCCGCTGCCCGCACGCACCGCACGGCCGGAGCACCAGCGCGCACGCCGGGCACACCTCGGCCGTGCCGTGCCCGGTCGGGACCGCCACCGCGGCCCCCTCGTCCCCGCAGGCCGGGCACCCGGGCAGCTCGGCACCGTCCAGCAGCGCGTTCTGCCGGCGGACGTAGTCGGGCAGCCGCAGCGCCGGATGGCGGAACGGGTCGTCGTACCAGGCCTCGTTCCCGACGCTGTCGTACCTCCGCAGCCACCACGGCCGCGGAGCCGGCACGGACCTGCGCCCGGCCCGCTTCTGCGCCCGGCGCTGCGCCGCGAACTCCGCCGCGCGCGCGAGCCATAGCGTCCGCGCCTCGTGCAGTTCCTCGACCGCGCGGACGAGCGCGTCCGGATCCGCCTCCAGTCGTCGCGGGATCCGGGCGCTCAGCGTGAGGTGGTGGTACGTCGCCCTGAACCCGTACGGCGCGAAGCAGGTGACGCACGTGCGCAGCGCCGCGTGCCGCCGCCGGACGGGGAGCCGGGCGTCGTGCACGAGGGCCCGGTGGGTGTGGAAGCTGGTCACGTCCTCGGTCCTCGGTTTTCGGTGTTCAGTCCTCCGTCACCGGGTCGGGTATCCGCGCGAGCGCGGTGGCGATCCCGGCGGCGTGCTCCGGGAGGTACCGCTCGGCCCAGCGCTCGGCGAGCCCGACGAAGTCGCGCAGGTCCTGCTCGGCGCGCACGACCAGGGCGCGGAGCTCGTCGACGGGCACCTCGATGACCGGGCTGTCCTGCTTGAGGCCCATGTCGACGGTCAGCCGGACGACGTCGCCGAGGCGCTGGGCCAGCGGGGTCGGGCCGTGGCCGAAGCCGCCGGTGCCCTCGCCGTCGAGCACCTCCAGCCACTCGCGCCACTCTTCGAGGCCGTTGCAGCAGCCGGGGTCGAAGACCGTCCCGGTGGCGGTGTCGGTGACGCGGAAGCCGCCGGGTGCGTACGGGTACGGGCTGTTGAGCAGGCCGAACAGGAACGCGGCGACCGGGTCGTCCGCGTCGTCCGGGTCGGGGGCGTCGCCCTCCCAGGGCGTGGTGCCGTCGGCGATGCTCGCGAGCGCCGTGCCGACGTCGGTGGGCGCCGTCCGGCCGTCCACGACGATGAACCCGTAGGGCGTGGACGTGCCGATCGGCCACAGGTCGAAGTCGTCGAGGGCGGCGGCTTCCAGCACGGGCTGCATCAGGATCACCCCGGCATGATGGCGAATCGGCGGCCCGCCGCGCCATGGCTTTTCGCGGCCGCGCCACGGCCGGGCACCGTCACCCGGCGTCGGCGGCGATGTGCGCGAGCACCCGCCCGCACCGCCGGGCGAAGGCCTGCTGGGCGAGCGGCAGGACGGGCCCGGCCAGGCGGGCGTACAGGGCCACCGGGCGGCTGAACGCGGTGACCGTGAACCAGACCGCCCCGTCCGGCCCCAGCTCCACCCGGAACGTCTCCTCGCCGCTGGCCAGGTGGCCGCTGCGGGTGCCGTACGTGAGGCCGTAGCGGTCCGGGCCGGTCTCGGTGCGCAGGACCCGGTTCGGGGCGCCCGCGCGCAGCGGGCCGACGCCGATCGCGCACCGCACGGCGAGGCCGGGCACGGCGTCGGCGTCCGCGTCGATCCGCACGCCGGCCAGGCGGTGCATGCGCCAGCCGAGGATCGCGGCGCCGGCCACCTCCAGGGCGGCCCGGCCGTGGCCGATCCGCACACGGTGCGTCAAGTGGTTGTACCCGTCGGGCAGTTGACCGGTCGAGCTGGCGCCGGCTTCGGGGTAGCTGAGGTCGTCCACGGGAGGCCCTCGTTCATCGGTGGGTGGTGAGCGGGAGGTCGGTGCGCAGCGGCGGTGGTGTCTCCGCCTGCAGCCGGCGCCAGGCGAGCAGCGAGCACAGGGCGAAGCCCAGCGCGTTGCCGACGCCGTGGGTGGCGGCCATCCAGGTGAGCGTGGGGTGGGGCAGCCCGGACGCCTGGCCGAGGGCCCACCACAGGGCGAGCAGCATCGTGAGCGCGAGGACCGCCGAGGACACGGCGAGCAGGCGGGCGGTGACCGGGTCGGCCGTGCGGGTGCGCAGTTCGCGCCAGGTGAGGAGGCCGACGAGCCACATGCCGGTGGTGAGGACGACGGCGCCGGCGAACTGCATCCAGGCGCCGAGGAAGTAGCCGGCGAGGACCAGCAGCGTGCCCGCCGGGACGCTGAGCGCGGCGGCGCGGGCCGCCACGGAGTCCGGCGCGGCGGCCCGGCAGACGAGCCCGGCGACCAGGGCGGCGGTGAACCCGGCGAAGTGGAAGTGCGGGACGGTCAGCGCCAGGACGTGCGGCTCGAAGCCGAACAGCGGGTACCCGGCGCGCTCGGCGACCAGGGCCGTCCCGGCCACCGAGGGCGTGGCGAGCGCCATCAGGACGGCGATCTCGCGCGGTGCGAGCGAACGCGTGCGGGCCAGCCGCAGCGGCGCGTGGGCGGCGACGGCGAGCGTGCCGAGCAGGTACAGCACGGCGCACCCGGCCGCGAACCCGCCGCGCGGGAGCCAGAGCGACAGGGCCCCGGGGACGGCGGCGAGCGGCCAGAGCCGGCGGACGCGGGCGAGCCCGGGTCCGCCGATCAGGCCGAGGCCGAGCGGGACGACCGCGCCCATGCCGAGCAGGATCACCAGGTCGACCAGCTCGGTCGTGCCCCTCCCCATCCCTGACATCCCCGTCCCGGACAACCGGGCACCTCCTTGAACGTGTTCAAACTTACTCGCAGCCGCGACTCTACGCCGCCGACTTGAACGTGTTCAACTCGCCCCCCGGATCGCTCCGGACCGCTCCGGCCGGGTGCGGACCGCTCTGGCCTGGTGCGGACGCCGGGTGCGGCGCACTCTGGAGGAGTAACCGATGGAGGTGATCCGCCATGCAGACTCTGGTCGGTTGGCACATCGAGATGGAGTTCCGCGAGGAGGGCCCGCGGACGACCGCCGCCGCCCTGCTCCGGCTGAGCGACGGCAGCGAGGTGCGCGCCCACGGCTACAGCAGCCGCCACCCCTCGGACCCGGAACAGCTGCGGGTCGGCGAGGAGATCGCGGGGGCCCGGGCGCTCAACGACCTCGCGTCGCAGCTCCTGACCAAGGCCCACGGCGAGATCCAGGACGTCAGCCCGATCCCGACCCACCCGCTGACGTGACCGGCCCCGGCGGCGGCCCGGGTCCCCGCGGAGACGCGCGGGGGCACGCCCGGGAAGGCGAACGGGATCCGAACCGGCCGCGCATCCCGCTGATCTGTCCGCGCTGCGGGCACGAGCAACGGGTCGTGCCGGGCGGTCCCGAGCGGGCGGTCCGGGTCGTGCACGTGGCGACCGGCCGGGAGGCCTGCGAGCCCGGGGACCTGGCCCGGGCGCCGGACGACGGGGACTGAACCCGGGCCCTCGCGAGGGGGCGGCCGAAGGCGTGTCCGCCGCGGGTTCAGTTCGGGCAGTACGTCGTCGGCAGCTGCCACTCCGGCCCGACCAGCCGCTGCTCCAGCTCGTCGATCGTGATCCGGATGCCGACCGTCCCCGCGAGTCCGACCCGGAAGCGGCTGCGGGCCAGTACGAGCAGGGCCGTCAGGCCGTACTTGTTGATCAGCGAGGTGCGGTAGCGCGCGGTGGAGTCCGCGTCGCAGACCCGCGCCCGGGCCGGGATCCGGCGGCCGGTCGGGCGCCCGTGGGCGTCGCAGGGGCCTACCAGCACCCTGGGGTGGTGCCGGATCCGCTCGGCCGCGCCCGAGTGGGCCGGCGTCCAGACCCCGAGGGCCGGGCCGTCGGCGACCACCCAGATCTGCGACTCCAGGCGGCTGCCGTCGTCGCCGAACGTGGTGAGCAGCAGGTACCTGCTGTCGGAGAGCTGCTCGGTGCGGTCGTGCACGATGTCCTCCCGCTGGCGTGGGGGACCGGGGGCCGGACCGGTGACGGCGGCCCGCGGACATCTCGCGGTACCCGTCATTCTCGTCGATCGGGGCCGCCGCTTCGAGGGGGCGGGGGCTGCCCGGGTGCACCGGGCGCCCGGTCGGCCCGGAACGGCGAGAAGGACGGCGAACGGCCCGCCCGGAAAACGGCGAACGGCCCGCCCGGTGCCGTGAGACACCGGACGGGCCGCGTACGCACCCGGAGTTCCGCCCGTCGGGGCCGGGGGTCAGTGCGCCAGCACCGGCACCTCGACGGCCTCCTCGGCACCGGCGGCCGAGCCGCTCGTCGCGCCGGGACGGCCCGCGTTGACGAAGGTGAAGGCCACGGCCGAGGCCGCCACCAGGATCCCGAAGGACACCCAGATCGCGGTCGAGAAGCCGTGCACCATGCCCTGGAACTGCAGCACCTTGGCGGCGGCCGGGTCGGCCGCGGCGGCGGCGGTCAGGTGCGAGGCCAGCCAGCCCGTGGTGGCGCTGGCCGCGATGGTGTTCAGCAGCGCGGTGCCGATCGCGCCGCCGACCTGCTGCGAGGTGTTGACCATCGCCGAGGCCACGCCCGCGTCGCGCGGCTGCACGCCGTGCGTGGCAAGGCTCATGGCCGGCATGAACGCGGTGCCCATGCCGAGGCCCATCAGGATCAGGCCGGGCAGGATGTGGACCGGGTAGGAGGAGTCCAGGCCGATCTGGGTGAGGATCAGCATGCCGATCGAGGCGACCAGGAAGCCGGGCGCCATCAGGAAGCGCGCCGGGACCCGGGTCATCAGCCGGGCGCCGATCTGGGTCGAGCCGGTGATCATGCCCGCCACCATCGGCAGGAACGCGACGCCGGTCAGGACCGGGCTGTAGCCCAGCACGATCTGCAGGTAGTAGGTCAGGAACAGGAACAGGCCGAACATGCCGATCACGGCCATGCCGAGCGACAGGTAGACCCCGCCGCGGTTGCGGTCGAGCACCACGCGCAGCGGCAGCAGCGGGGCCTTCACCCGGCGCTCGACCACGACGAACGCGGTCAGCAGCAGGGCGGCGGCGACGAACAGGCCCAGCGTGCTGCCGGCCGTCCAGCCGCTCGTCTCGGCGCGGGTGAAGCCGTAGACCAAGGAGACCAGGCCGGTGGTCACCAGCAGCACGCCCGGGACGTCCAGGCGGTTGCGGTTGCGGCCCTCGGCGGGCTCGCGGATCACCAGGACGGCGCCCGCGGCGGCGATGATCGCGAACGGGATGTTGACGAAGAAGGTCCAGCGCCAGTTCATGTACTCGGTGAGCAGGCCGCCGAGGATCAGACCGATGGCGCCGCCGCCGCCGGCGATCGCGCCGTAGATGCCGAAGGCCTTGGCGCGCTCCTTGGCCTCGGTGAAGGTCACCGCGAGCAGGGACAGCGCGGCGGGCGCGAGCAGCGCGCCGAACGCGCCCTGGAGGGCGCGGGCGCCGAGCAGCATCGCGGTGTTGGCCGCGGCGCCGCCGAGTGCGGAGGCGAGGGCGAAGCCGGTCAGGCCGACGATGAAGGTGCGCTTGCGGCCCCACAGGTCGGCGATCCGGCCGCCGAACAGCAGGAGGCCGCCGAAGGCCAGCGCGTAGGCGGTGATGACCCACTGGCGGTTGCCGTCGGATATGCCGAGGTCGCGCTGGGCGGACGGCAGGGCGATGTTCACGATGGTCGCGTCGAGGACGACCATCAGCTGGGCGAGGCCGATGAAGATCAGCGCCTTCCAGCGCCTGGGATCGGGCAGCGTCGCCGGGCGGGCGTCGGTTTCGGGCATGGCGGTACTCACTTCACGGGTGCGTGCGGGGCGGGAGAGGGGTCGACGGGCTTACGGCGCGCGCGAGTCGGCGCCGTACGCGGGCATGCCGGGGTCAGGCCTCGCGGCCTGGGGGGCTCCGGTCGGTCGGGGGCGTGGGGCTCTGGGGGTCGGAACGGATCAGTGGTGGGCGGCCTGGAAGTCCTCGAAGGTGGCGGGCCGGCCGGGCAGGACCGAACGGGCGGGTGCCCGCAGGCCGTCCAGGAAGAGCTGGAGGTGCCGGTGCACGAAGTCGTCGAGCATCCGGCAAGAGGTGTTCGGCAGGGGACGGGAGAGCTGGGCGATCGCGATGAACAGGTCGCCGTGGTCGACGTCCGGCCGCAGCTCGCCCGCCGCGCGGGCCCGCTCCAGCAGGCCGCCGACGGCCGCGCGCATCCGGTCGCGGATCTCGACGACGTCCGGGTCGAACGGGTCCACCCGGGTGCCGAAGACCGTGCACAGCGCGCCGACCTTCTCCTCGACGGTCGCGTGCGCGAACCGCTGGAGCGCGTCGAACGGGCCGGTGCCGCCGTCCGCGTCCGCCTCGGCCGCCGCCGTCTCGGCGAGGGCCAGGATGCGGCCCTTGACGAGCAGCGCCACGGCCTTGATCAGCGACGTGCGGTCCGGGAAGTTCCGGTACAGCGTGGCGTTGCCGACCCCCGCCCGCTTCGCGATCTCGTCCAGCGGCACCTCGGCACCGTGCTCGACGAACGCGTCCCGGGCCGCCAGCACGATCCGCTCCCGGTTCCGGGTGGCATCGGCACGCAACTTGGGCGCCCGGACGCTCTCCGCGGAACGGGCCGGCTTGGTGGCGGCGGTGGTCACGACGACTGCTCCTCATCAGGATACCGGGGAACTTCTCCCCGCTTCTGCCTACAAGAGTCCAAACGGGGATTCCGTCCCCGGATATTTCGCCATCGAATGTGACCTGCATCACGATGCACTGTGTGTCGGGCTCGTGTCCTAGAGTCACCGCCATGAGCGTCGATCGGCCCCACATGCTGCCCGAAGAGTTCGATGAACTCGCCCGAATCGCTCCTCGTGCGGTCGAGGGCATCCGTCTGGAATTCCTCGGCGGGCGGCTGCGGGTGAAACCGTGGGCGGACGGCAATCACGGCTGCGTGCGGGAATGGCTGACCCGGCTGTTCCTCCGCGAGCGTCCGGACCTCTTCCTGCACGGTCAGGGCCTCAAGGTTCAGGAGGACCGCTGCGGGCGCGCCCTTCCGGACGGGGTGCTTGCTCCCAGCGAGGGGTTCGTCGGGCAGGGGGAGTGGGCCGAAGCCGGAAACGTGCTGATGGCCGTGGAGGTGACCCTCTATGACGTTGATGCCGATCGACACGCTCGCGTCGACAAGCCCGGGGCGTATGCCGGTGCCGGCATCCCCGTCTTTCTGCTGATCGACCGGGACAGCGCCGAGGTCAAGGTCTACAGCCAGCCCGACGGCGTCCGCTACGAGACCGTCCAGATCCTCCCCTTCGGCAAGACCGTGGATCTGCCCGAGCCCGTCGGCATCTCCCTGGACACCGAGCCGCTCAAGAACTGGGTGCGCTGAACGCGGCCGTGTCGGGCCGGGCGGGGGTACGTCCGTCGGCCTAGGCTGTGGGCGTCCCGGGCGGCCGGTGGGCCGCGGGTGTCGGGAGGGGCCCGGCGGCCGGGTGGTGGCGAGGAGGTCCGCGATGGGCAGCGGTGAGACCGCCCGGGTGCGCTGCGTGGCGGCCGTTCCGTGCTGGGTGAGCCTGACGGCCCGGGACCTGGGGGACGCGCAGGCGTTCTACGGGCCGCTGCTGGGCTGGGAGTTCGAGCCCGGGCCGGACCGCTTCGGCCCCTACGTGCACGCGGTGGTCGGCGGCGAGGCGGTGGCCGGGCTGGGTGTCGCGGGCGGCGGCTGGGCGATCCCGGTCGCGTGGACGAGCTACTTCGGGACGGAGAGCGCCGACGCCGCCGCCGACGCGGTGCGCGAGCGCGGGGCCACGCTGGCCGTCGGGCCGCTGGCCTTCGACGTCGGGCGGATCGCGTTCGCCGCGGACCCGGCCGGCGCCGCGTTCGGCATCTGGGAGGGCCCGCCGGGCCGGGCCCGGCGGCTGGACCTGCCGGGCGCCCCGGTCTGGATCGAGCTGCGCACCCCGGACCCGTTCGCCGCGGCCCTGTTCTACGGCGAGGTGTTCCGCTGGGACGGCCGCGACCCGGAGCGGTTCGACGTGCGCTGGGAGCACGACCGGGTGGTGCTGCGGGCGGAGGGCCACAGCGTCGCGGCGCTCGCCAAGGAGCAGGCGGGCGGCCCGGCGGGTGCGCCGCCGCACTGGGAGGTGTCGTTCTCCGTCGAGGACACCGACCGGGCGATCGTGATGGCCGAAGAGCTGGGCGGTTCGGCGCTCGGCCCCGCCTTCGACTCCCCGTACGGGCGGGTGGCCCGCCTCCAGGACCCGGCGGGCGGCCGGTTCGCGGTGATCAGCCCGAAGGGCTAGCCGGGCCGGCCTCGGCGATCTCCTCGCGGTCGGCCCGCAGCCGCTCGCCGAGCGCCGCGCGGGCCGCCGCGGGCAGGGCCTTGCGGGCGGCGGGGAAGAGCTGCTTCTCCTCGGTCGCGTGGTGCCGCCGGACGGTGTCGGCGAGTCCGCCGAGGAGGGTGGCGAAGGCGGGGTCGCCGGGGGAGAGCCCCTGCAGGTCGGACAGGTACTGCCCGATCGCCAGGTGGTCGTGGATGCAGCCGAAGACCAGCGCCCCGCCGTCGGGCACGTCGTGCTGGACGACCGGGAAGAGGTGCTCCTCCTCGGCGGCGCAGTGGGTGAACAGCAGGTCGGTGAGCGTCGCCAGCAGGTCGGTGCGCTCGGCGGTGCTGTCGGGCGCGGACTCGATCCGGGTGAGCAGCTCGGCGACCGCCCGGTGGTCGGCGGTGAACTCGCCGAGGATGTCCGGCCTGCGCATGGCACGCCCGCCTCTCGCACGGAAACGTCCCCCTGGCTACCTCCAGTGTCCGGCATCGGCTGGCGTGGACGGCGAATCCGCAGGTCATCGGCCTCCTAGGGGTGGTCGCGGCGCCCGGTGAGGGCGAGCAGGCGGGTCTGGGGGTCCGCGTCGTCCGGGACGGGGACGGGCGGGGCGAACGCGCCGGTGCCCGACAGGTCGCCGTAGCCGCCGAGCGCGGCGAGGGCGAAGTCGACGAGGCCGGCGGGCAGCCGGGTCGGGTGGCCGACGCCCTCGGCGAGGTCCCAGGCGTGGATGACGAGGTCGGTGGTGACCTGGTCCAGGTAGTACTGCCCGGAGACGTCCCCGAACGACAGGTGGACGGTGAGCCCGGTGGCGCCGGGGACGGCGAAGGCGTGCCTGGCGGCGTCGGCGGCGGCCGTCCACGCGGCGACCGGGTCGTCGCCGAGGACGTCGCCGTCGAAGCGGCCGCCGACCTCCGCGACGGTGGCGCCCATCAGCAGTTCGGGGATCCACAGTTGCTCGCCGGTGAGGTGGTTGACGAGGTCGCGGACGGACCAGTCGGTGCACGGGGTGGGGGCGTCCCACTGGCCGGGGCCGATCAGCCGGACCTGCTCGCCGAAGGCGGCGAGGGCCTCGGGGTAGGGCGTGCCGGGAATCGCGGCCAGTTCGTGGTGCGCGCTTTCAGCCATGCCTCCACCCTGCCCCGCGCAGGGCCGGGCCCGCGAGTTGTCGGCGCGCCGTCAGTTGTTCAAATTCGAACTCCAAGGTACGGTCGAGGAGCGGCCGGTTCAACGTTAAACAAAGCGGGGTGTCCGAGCTCGGCCGCATCACCACACCCGCCCCGCGACCGACCCCCCCATCGATGGAGACGCGCATGCCGAGCAGCAGCCCGAGCACGACCGCCCCCACCACTTCCGCCCGTTCGAACCGGGTGACCTCCGGGCCGGCGGAGACCTCCCCGCACGCCTACGACGCCGGGCTCCTGCTCCTGCGCCTCGTGCTCGGCCTGACCATGGCCGCGCACGGCAGTCAGAAGCTGTTCGGCTGGTTCGGCGGCGGCGGGATCGACGGCACCGGCCAGTTCTTCACCGCGAGCGGCTACCCGGCGGGCAACGCCATGGCCGTCGTCGCGGGCCTCACCGAGACGGCGGGCGGCCTCGCGCTCGCGATCGGCCTGCTCACCCCGCTGGCCGGCGCCGCGATCCTCGGCACGATGGTCAACGCGATAGCCGTCACCTGGGGCGGCGGCTTCTTCCTGCCGAAGGGCAACGAGTACGAGCTGCTGCTCACGGCCGGCGCCGCCGCGCTCGCCCTGACCGGCCCCGGCCGCTACGCCGTGGACCGCTTCCTGCCGGTGGTGCGGGCGCACCGCCTGGCGTACGGCGCGGCCGCCGTCGTGGTCGGACTGGTGACCGCGGGCGCGATCCTGCTGCTCCGCAAGTAGGCATCAACTCCCTTGCAGTGAAGCCGTGGTGACGGATCGTCACCACGGCTTCGCCGTTCGCTCCGCGCCCGGTCACCCGCCGATCCGCACCAGCGCCAGCGTGATGTTGTCCGGCCCGCCGGCCTCGATCGCGGCCCGCCACAGCTCGAACGCCGCCTTTCCGTCCGACCGGTCCGAGTCCCCGGAGGTCCGGGCCAGCAGGTCGGCGAGTTCCTCCTCGGGCACCGGGTCGGTCAGCCCGTCGCTGCACACCAGGTAGCGGTCGCCGGCGGCGAGCGGGGCCGTCCGCACGTGCGGTTCGACGAAGGTCAGGCCGAGCGAGCCGCCCAGCGTCTGGGTGACCATCGAGGTGGTGCGCCGGCCTGGCGGCAGCGGCGGGCTGTCGTCCACGCTCACCAGCCGCAGGCCGTCCGCGGTGACCCGGTAGACCCGGCTGTCGCCGACGTTGAACGCCACCGCCCGCTCGGGCAGCAGCACCAGGCCGGCCACCGTCGTGCCCATCGCGGCCAGCTCCGGCTCCTCGGCGGCGGCCGCGTAGACGGCGCGGTTGCACTCCTGGAGCTCCTCGCGGACCGCCTCCTCGTCGCCGAGCCCGGGACCGTCCGCGGCGAGCCGGCGGGCCACCAGCGCGCTCGCCACCTCGCCGCCGGGGTGGCCGCCGAGGCCGTCGGCGACCGCGACGACGCAGGGCGGGCCGAACGGGAAGAGCAGGGTCTGCGGGTTGGTGGTCACCGTGGCGCAGAGCGTCCACGGTCCGATCGTGAGGCTGTCCTCGTTGTGCTCGCGCACCAGGCCCTCGTGGCTCAGCGCGCTCACCGCGATGTACGGCGCCATCGGTTCGCCGCCCTTCGGGAGCTCTCATCCCATTGTCGGGGGGACCCGCGGCCCGGCGCGAAGCGGGAAGTGGACGCCCGAAGCAGGGCGCGGGACGGGAACCGCGACAGATCGAAGGTTCGACGACCGGCCTCGCGCCCAGGTGCGCGCCGCCCGCGCCGATCCTCCCGCCCTGCGGTGTAATCGTACGAATGATCAGATTCGCGCCTTCCTGACGGCGCCTTCCTGACGTCCCCCGGAGGGAACCGCCCATGCAGCCCGAGCCGCCCGAGCCGCAAGCCGTCCTGTCCCCGCTGACCGGCGCGGCCGTCTTCCTCGTGCTCACCGTGCACTCCGGCGGCGAGGACACCGTCCGCGCCCTCCTGCCCGACCTCGCCGGACTGCGCCGTTCGGTCGGCTTCCGCGCTCCCGAGGGTGGTCTGACCTGCGTCACCGGCATCGGCTCGGACGCCTGGGACCGGCTCTTCGCGGGCCCGAGGCCGGCCGGGCTGCACCCGTTCCGCGAGGTGGCCGGCGCCCGCCACCGCGCCCCGGCCACCCCCGGCGACCTCCTGCTGCACGTGCGGGCCGAGCGGACGGACCTGTGCTTCGAGCTCGCCGCCCGGCTCACCGAGCGCCTCGCGGGCGCGGCCGCCGTCGTCGACTCCGTCCAGGGCTTCCAGTACTTCGACGACCGCGACCTGCTCGGCTTCGTCGACGGCACCGAGAACCCCGAGGGCCGCGCCGCCGAGACCGCCGCGCTGGTCGGCGACGAGGACCCGGGCTTCGCCGGCGGCAGCTACGTCGTCGTCCAGAAGTACCTGCACGACCTCGACAAGTGGAACGCGCTGAGCACCGAGGAGCAGGAGGGGGCGGTCGGGCGCACCAAGCTCGGCGACATCGAGCTCGACGACGACGTCAAGCCCGCCGACTCGCACGTCGCGCTCACCGTCCTCACCGGGCCGGACGGCGGGGAGCGGAAGATCGTCCGCTTCAACATGCCGTTCGGCTCCTTCGAGCGCGGCGGCGAGTACGGCACCTACTTCATCGGCTACGCGCGCACCCCCGAGGTGACCGAGGAGATGCTGCGCAATATGTTCGTCGGCCGCCCGCCCGGCACCACCGACCGGCTGCTCGACTTCTCCACCGCCGTCACCGGCTCGCTGTTCTTCGTCCCGACCGCCGACTTCCTCGACACCCCTCCGCCCCCGCCGCCCGGGCCGGGCGCCGTCCCGGGGGACGGCTCGCTCGGCATCGGCAGCCTCAAGCGGACCCCCTGACAAGGACCTTCGCACCATGGACAACCTGCACCGGGACCTCGCCCCCGTCTCCGCCGCCGCCTGGGCCGAGATCGAGGAGGAGGCCCGCCAGACCTTCACCCTGCACGTCGCCGGCCGCCGCGCCGTCGATCTGCGCGGCCCCGACGGCGCCGGGCTGGCCGCCGTCGGCACCGGCCACCTCGCCGCGATCGACCCGCCCGCCGACGGCGTCCTGGCCCACGCCCGCGAGGCCCGGCCGGTGGTCGAGCTCCGCGTCCCGTTCACCGTCGCGCGCGAGGCCGTCGACGACGTCGAGCGCGGCGCCCGCGACTCCGACTGGCAGCCGGTCAAGGACGCCGCCCGCACCCTCGCCCTCGCCGAGGACCGCGCCGTCTTCGAGGGCTACCGGGCCGCCGCGATCGAGGGCATCCGCGCCGCCGCCACCAACCCGCCCGTCCCGCTCCCGGCCGACGTCCGCGACTACCCCAACGCCGTCAGCCGCGCCCTCACGGCGCTGCGCCTCGCGGGCGTCGGCGGCCCGTACTCGCTGCTCCTCGGCGCGGACGCGTTCACCGCCGTCAACGAGACCAGCGACCACGGCTACCCCGTCCACAACCACCTCGCCCGGCTCCTGGACGGCGAGATCATCTGGGCCCCCGCCATCGAGGGCGCCCTCCTGCTCTCCGCCCGCGGCGGCGACTTCGAACTCGTCCTCGGCCAGGACGTCTCGGTCGGCTACCTCTCCCACGACGCCGACTCCGTCCGGCTGTACCTCCAGGAGTCGCTCACCTTCCGCGTCCACACCGGCGAGGCCGCCGTGGCCCTGGGCGGACCGGCGCCGCAGGACGGCCCGAGGGCCCCGGGCCACCGTGAAGGGTACTGAGTTCCTTTACGAGGGGTACTGAGTGCCGTATTGTCGTCCCGGAGCCTCTGACGCCAGTCGAAGAGAGCCGACACGGCATGCCGGTCCAGGTGGCGCTTGCGGGCGCATGGCGCGGCCGGGCCGGGATTGGCACTCAGTACCCTCGGCATGACCTGAGGCCAAGGATCCAGTGCACCCGTGACAGGAGAACCGCTCATGACCTTGAGGATCGTCGTCTGTGTGAAGCACGTGCCGGACGCGACGGGTGACCGTCGTTTCGCGGACGACCACACCACCGACCGGGAGGGCGTGGACGGCCTCCTGTCGGA